>JARLIT010000135.1 GCA_031291575.1 Ancalomicrobiaceae bacterium | reverse complement strand
CTTCATGAATTGGCGGCCGCCGTTGCTGCCGCTGCCCATCTGGCTGGCCATGCTGGCGGCGCTCGGCGGTCACCTGGTCATCTCCCGCTCGTCGTACGGAGCCGTGCTGCGCGGCGCCGGTGGCAATCCGCGGACGCTGCAGCGAGCCGGCTGGTCGATTACGGCGGTCAGGACGGGCATCTATGCGGCGGCCGGAGCGCTCGCCTGTCTTGCCGGTATATTGCTCACAGGGCTCACCACATCGGGCGACCCCAATGTGGCGCCGGCTTATACGCTCCTCGGCGTCGGCGCGGTCATCCTCGGTGGCGGCTCATTCTCCGGTGGTTCGGTGTCGCCGATCGGAACTGTGATCGGTGCGCTGACGCTATCGCTCGCGGGCTCGCTGTTGAGCTTCGTGCAGGTACCGCCGACCTGGCAGATCGGCGCCCAGGGTGTGATCCTGTTCCTGGTGCTGGCCGGTCGCGTGCTGCTGTCGGAGAAGGCCCCATGACGCGACGCCTCGTCCTTGCCCCCTGGACCTACAGCTTCATCGTCGCTTTCGCGATGTGGATCGCGACAACGGCCTATTCGGGCATTGGCAGCGCCGGTTCGACGTTCGCTGCGGCGCTGGCTTTCGGAACCTTCAGCGTCGTGGTCGGCACCGGCCAGATGCTGGTGATCGCCTCCGGCTCCGGCAACATCGACCTGTCCGTGCCGTCGATCCTGACGCTCGCCGCCTACGTCTCGATGGCGGTGATGACGGAGCGTGATGACATGCTCTTTCCCGGCCTCATCGCCGCGCTCGTCGTCGGCGCGGCCGCCGGCGCCCTCAACTTCCTGGCCATTCTGTTGCTGCGGCTGCCGCCGATCATCGCGACGCTCGCCTGGAGCTTCGTTTTCCAGTCGCTCGCGTTCAATCTGGGCGGCGAGGCGACGCTGAAGCCCCCCGCGCTGCTGTCGGCCTTCACCGCCTGGGCGCCCGGCGGCGTAGCGATCATGCCGCTGTGCGTGATGGGGCTGACGGCTGTCGCGGTGTTCGTCCTGCGCTATACCGTGTGGGGGCGGAACCTGCTCGCCTCGGGCCAAAGCGAACCGGCGGCACGGCTCGCCGGCGTGCGGGTCGGCCGGGTGCGCCTCATCGCCTATGTCGCCTGCGGAATGCTCGCCGCGCTGGCCGGCTTCCTGCTCGCCGGCTTCTCGGGCGGTGCCGCCCTCAACATGGGCGACGCCTACCTGCTCGAGTCCATCGCCGTCGTCGTGCTCGGCGGCACCAGCGTCGCCGGCGGGCGCACCAATGCGGTTGGCATCTGGGGAGCGGCGCTGTTCTTCAATCTGATGGCGACGATGCTCAACACCTTCCGCATCGAGGCCGGCATTCGCCTGATGCTGACGGGGGCGCTCATCATCCTGATCATCGCCATCGTGCCGAAGCCAAAAGCTGCCTGAGGACGCAAGCGATGACCAATTCCATCGACCGTCTGTTCGATCCTGCGCGCTTCGACTTTATCGATCTGACGCACCCGTTGCGGCCGAACATGCCCGTCTGGCCGACGCATCCGCGCTTCTGCCAGGAAGTCATCGAATCCTACGACCGCGGTGATGTCGCGGCCAACAGGTCGTTGAGCCTATGCGAACATACCGGCACGCATTTTGACGCGCCGGTTCACTTCTATCGCGGCCGGCCGTCGATCTCCGACATCCCGGTCGAGCGGTTCTTCGGCCGGATGATCGCCATCGATGCCACCGATGTCGCGCCGAAGGGAACGGTCGAGCCGGACCGGTTGGACGCGTTCGAGCAGCGGTATGGTGCGATACAGGCGGGCGACGCGGTGTTCTTCCATTTCGGCTGGGACGCGTTGTGGAGCGGGCCGATCGACGGTCGGGAGTTTCTCGCCGATTGGCCGGGTCTTTCGGCTGCGGCGAGCCGATGGCTGGTTGAGCGCGGCGTCGCCATCGTCGGCTGCGACTGCCTGTCGATCGACAGCTTTGGAGCCGGCGATTATCCGGCACATCGCATCCTGCTCGATGCCGGCGTGTTGATCGGAGAGAATTTCGCTGGGCTCGGGCGCCTGCCGCCGGTGTGCCGTCTGGTGGCGTTGCCGCTGGCGTTGGAGGGTGGCACCGGCGCTCCGACGCGTGCGGTTGCGCTGGTCGAACGCTGATCCCGGCATAGCCCCTCGGACCGACGGCGTTCAACCGCGCCGTTGCGGGGTGCGGATCCCAGACTTCTCAACCCAGTTCGAACTGCACCTTGCAGCAGCCGACCGGGTCGTTCTCGAAGGTGTCGAACGCCAGGGCGAAGTCGGAGAGAGGGAAATGATGGGTGAGCAGTTTCTCCGGCGCCAACAGACCACGCGCGAACCAGTCGATCACCTTGGCGAACTTGCGCCCGTTCAATCGCGACGCATGGATCGACAGTTCCTTGGCGGTGACCTTCTGTTGCACAAACAGTGTCGGTTCGTTGGAAAAGCCCATGATGCCGATGCGCGCGGCAGGCGACGCGATTTCGATCGCCTCGGCCAGGATCGCCGGGTGACAGGCAGCGTCAATGATCAGCGTCGGACGGATGCCCTCCGCAGCCAGGATGCTCGGCAACGACTCCCGGCCGCCGTTGATCACTCGGTCGGCACCGCTTGCTCTCGCCAAGTCGAGACGAGACTCGATCATGTCGGAGACGATCAGCATGCCGACGCCATAGACGGACTTCAGCACCTGGATCACGGTCAGTCCAATCGGGCCGGCACCATAGACGAGCGCGACATCGCCGGAATCGGCGCCGGTATGATCGGTGATGTTGGCGGCGATCGAAAAGGGCTCGACCAGCGGCGCACGATCATCGGGGATGACGTCCGGCACCAGATAGGCATTGCTTTCGGGCACGCAGGCGAACTCCGAGAAGCCGCCGTCGCGATGTACGCCGATCACCTGCAGATGTTCGCAGACATTCGGCCTGCCGACCGAACAAGGGTAGCAATGGCCGCAGGCAACGACCGGATCGACGACCACGCGACTGCCGACCGGCAGGCGGACGCCGGCGCCGGCCGCGTCGACATGGCCGAAGAACTCATGCCCGATGAT
>JARLIT010000018.1 GCA_031291575.1 Ancalomicrobiaceae bacterium | reverse complement strand
GCCAACCCGGTGGCGAAGAACATCGGCATCGACGTCGGAAGCAAGCAGCCGATCGTCGGTACGGTCGACTACGACGTGTTGTTCGACAAGCCGGTGCTCGACGGTCAGGTCACAGCGAAGTTCAACGTCACCAACGTCAACCGCAAGACGACGGATTTCGACGTGGCCGGCCAGACGCTCGGCATCGCCGGCAACTTCACCCGCGCTTCGGCAGAGTTCGGCTGGAAGCGGCAGATCGTCGACGATTTCGGCGAAGTCTTCATTCCATTCGCGTCGCTCAGGACGGACTTCTTTTTCAATAACAAGGCGGCCGACGCTAACGTCAACTGGCAGAGTGATACGACGGCGCTGAGGGCGATGCCGGCTATCGGCCTCGAATACCATTATCCCTGGCTCTTCGCCTCGTCATTCGGCAACCATATCATCGAGCCGATCGCGCAGGTCGTCGTCCGGCCGAACGAAACCTTCATCGGCAAGCTGCCGAATGAAGATGCGCAGAGCATCGTCTTCGACGACTCGACACTGTTCCAGGCTGACAAATTCTCCGGCTTCGACCGTGCCGAGGGCGGCTCGCGCGCCAACGTCGGACTGCAATACACGTACCTGGCGCCGAACGGCGTCTCGATCAACGCCCTGTTCGGACAATCGTATCAGTTGGCGGGGGTCAACTCCTTCAACCGGCTGCAGCTTGCCGCGCTCGAGGCGCTGGCGGCATCGGGTCAGGCCGTTCCCTTGTCGGCGATCGGCTCCGGCCTGGGCACCAATGCGTCGGATTACGTCGCCCGCTTCAACCTCGATTCCGGCTTTGGTCTCAGGTTCGGCACCAGTGCCCGCTTCGACGAAAAGAGCCTCGAATTGCGCCGCACCGACATCAGCCTGACCGGGGTCGTCGGGCCGCTGACGGCAAGCCTCAACTGGGATTACATCAAGACGCCGCAAAGCGTCATCGACATCCTGCTGGCGACGCAATACGGCGCGGCATTGCTCGCCGCCGACCCGAACCTCTTGGCGCGCGAGCGCTCGGAGATCCAGGGATCGGTCAATCTGAAGCTGCACGAAAACTGGCGCGTGTTTGCACGCTCACGCTTCGACATGCGCAACCAGTTCCTGATCTCGGATGCCGCCGGCATCGGTTACGACAACGACAGCTTCTCGGCCTCGCTGTCGTACAGCGAAGACACCAATCTGGCGCTGACGCAGAGCGCCAAGTCGCGAGTCATCGCCGACCGCGTCATCTACTTCCACTTCGCGCTCAGAACGCTCGGCGACGCGTCGATTTCGAACTCGCTGATGGGCAACACCTCATGGTGAGCGGCCGCCTCGAACGGCCTGCCGGATGAGGCGAGTCCCGCCGGGCGCGCCGATTGTTCTGTCTCCCGCCCGCCCAAGCCGCAGCAGCGCGGTCGCGACCTTGCTTTTGCCACGGCGAGGCGTCAAACAGGCGGCGACAAGATCAGCAAGGGATATTCCGATGACTAGGTCGTTGAGGCGATGGACGATGGCGGCGGCGCTGTCGGTTCTGGCCATCCTCGCCAACGGCTGGACGCCGGCCGCCGCCCAGTCGGCCATCAAAGCGGTGGTCAACAACGAGCCGGTCACCTCCAACGAGGTCACGCAGCGCGCCCGCTTCCTCCACCTCGTCGCCCGCGATGCGCCGAATGCCACGCTGATGAGCCAGGCGCTGGAGGAATTGATCGACGAGAAGCTGAAGTTCCAGGAAGCCAAGCGGCACAACATCGTCATCCCGGAGGCCCAGATCGAGGCCGCTTTTGCCGGCATTGCCAGCCGCGTCAAGCTCGCGCCACAGCAGCTCGTTGCAGCGCTCGCCCAGTCCGGCGTCGAACCGAGCACGTTGAAGACGCGCCTGCGCGGCCAAATCGTCTGGCAGCAGCTGGTGATGGGTCGCTTCCGCCAGACAGTCAACATTTCCGATGTCGACGTCGTCAAAGCGCTGCAGAAGCAGAAGGATCCGAAAGCGTCCGACAGCGCCCAGACCAATGAATACACGCTCGATCAGGTGATCTTCGTCGTCGCCGCTTCAGCCGGCAAGGCCGGGCTCGAGGCGCGGATGAAGGAGACCGAGCAGTTCCGGGCAAAGTTCAACGGCTGCGACAGCCTGCTGGAGCTGGCGAAGAGCTACAAGGAGACGGTGGTCAAACATCTCGGCAAGCGCACCGAAGAGGAAATTCCCGGCGCCTTCCAGGCCGACCTTACCCAGACGCCGGTTGGCAAGATGACCAAGCCGATCCCGACCCCGAACGGGCTCGAGATGCTCGCCGTCTGCAACAAGCACGAGACAGCCTCGAATTTTCTCAACCGCTCCAAGGTCGAAGACGACCTGAAGCAGAAGGAAGGCGAGGTGGTGGCGCGCCAGTATATCCAGGAGCTCCGCCGCTTCGCGGTGATCGACTACAAATGACGATCGAGGCGAGACGCGGTGCGGTGTCTGCGACGCCACTGGCCGTCAGTATGGGCGATGCGGCGGGCGTCGGCCCTGACGTGACACTGACGACCTGGGCCGAGCGCGAGGCGGCTGCGGTGCCGGCCTTTTACGTCGTTGCCGATCCTGAGCTGATGGGCCGACGCGCCCGGCTGTTGGGCCTTGAGGTGCCGATCGCCGTCGTCGCGCCCGAGGAGGCGCAATCGGCGTTCCAGACGGCACTGCCCGTCGTCGCCCTGAAGACATCGGTCGCCGGCGAGCCGGGACGGGCAACCCCGGCCGATGCCGGTGCGGTCATCGCCGCGATCGAAGTCGCGGTTGCCCACGTCCGCGCAGGGCAGGCACGCGCCGTCGTCACCAACCCGATATCCAAGGACACGCTGTATCAGGCCGGTTTCCGCCATCCCGGCCACACCGAATTCCTCGGCGAGCTCGCAGCGGCCTGGGGCCCGGGGCCGTTTGCCGGCCTCTGGCGACCGGTGATGATGCTGGCCGGGCCGGACCTCAGGACCGTCCCCGTTACCGTGCACATCGCGCTCAATCTGGTTGCCCCGCAGCTGACGACGGACGCAATCGTCACGGCGAGCCGCATCGTCGCGGCCGATCTGGCCTCCCGCTTTGGCATCGCCCGGCCGCGGCTTGCCATTGCCGGTCTCAATCCGCATGCCGGCGAGAATGGCGCCATGGGGCGCGAGGACATCGAGATCGTCGCTCCGGCGGTGGCCGCGCTCAAGGCGGACGGCATCGATGCCTTCGGCCCGCTGCCCGCCGATACGATGTTCTCACCCCGCGCACGCGCCGGCTATGACGTCGCCATTTGCATGTACCACGATCAGGCGCTCATTCCGGTGAAAACCATCGCCTTCGACGAGACGGTGAATGTGACGCTCGGGCTGCCCTTCGTCAGAACATCGCCCGATCACGGCACGGCGTTCGACATCGCCGGGACGGGCAAGGCGCGCCCGGGCAGCTTCCTGGCGGCTCTGCAGCTCGCCGATCGGATGACGGCCCTCACCAGCCCCGCGACGATCTGAACCATGGCTCAGATCGACGACCTGCCCCCCTTGCGCGAGGTCATCGCCCGGCACGGGCTCGATGCGCGGAAGTCGCTCGGCCAGAATTTCCTTCTCGACCTGAACCTCACCGCCCGCATCGCGCGCTCGGGTGGCGCGCTCGACGGCGCCACCGTAGTCGAAGTCGGCCCTGGTCCCGGCGGGTTGACGCGCGCCATCCTGGCGGCGGGCGCATCCCGCGTGATCGCCGTTGAACGCGACGAGCGCTGCCTCGCCGCCCTCGCCGAGATCTCCGCACACTATCCCGGCCGGCTCGAGGTCGTCTCCGGCGACGCGACGAGGGTCGACATGGCCCGGCTGGTCGGCGAGGGCGCCACGGCCACGGCCCGCATCATCGCCAATCTGCCGTACAACGTCGCCACTCCCCTGCTGGTCGGCTGGCTGAGGGCCGAGCCCTGGCCGCCCTGGTGGGCATCGGCAACTCTGATGTTCCAGCGCGAGGTGGCCGAACGCATCGTCGCCGGCCCCGGCGGCAAGACATACGGCCGGCTCGGCGTGCTCGCCGGCTGGCGCTCGGAGGCACGCATCCTGTTCGACGTCGGCCCGCAAGCCTTCGTGCCGCCGCCGAAAGTGACATCGTCGATCGTGCAGCTGACCCCGCGCGCCAGGCCGGAGCCATGCGACCCCGACGTGTTGGAACAGCTGGTCGCCGCCGCTTTCGGCCAGAGGCGCAAGATGCTGCGCTCGAGTCTGCAGTCGTTCTCGTCGGAAGCCGCGGCACTGCTGGCGGCGGCCGGCATCGAGCCGACGCGGCGGGCCGAAGAAATCGACGTCAGCGGCTTCGTGGCGCTCGCCCGCGCCGCGGCTGACTGACAAACGAACCGTGGCTCAGGTCGGAGTCGAGGCGATGAGGCCTTCGACGAACTCGCCGGCGCCGATGCGGCGCACCCGCTTCAGCCGCTCGGCCTGCAATATCGCCTTGACGTCGCTGAATGCCCGATTCAGGTCGTCGTTGACGACGATGTAGTCGAAACGGGTCCACTGCCGCATTTCGTATTTGGCGTTGTGCAGCCGCTTCTCAATGACGTCGGAGGCATCCTCCGCCCGCCGCAGCAGGCGCTGACGCAACTCGCCCATGCTCGGCGGCAGGATGAAGATGGAGACCGTATCCTCCGGCATCCGGTCGCGCACCTGCACCGCGCCCTGCCAGTCGATATCGAACAGCACGTCGCGACCGGCGGCGATGGCGCGCTCGACCGGCTCGACCGGCGTGCCGTAGAAATTGCCGTGCACTTCGGCCGATTCCAGCAGTTCGGCGCCGGTCTTCATCGCCTCGAAGCGCGGCACGGTGATGAAGTGGTAGTGGACGCCGTCGACCTCGCTCGGCCGCCGACCACGCGTCGTCACCGAGATCGACAGATCGATGTCCCGGTCCGATTCCAGCAGCGCACGCGACAGCGTGCCTTTGCCTGCGCCCGACGGCGAAGAGAGAACGAGCATCACCCCGCGCCGAGCCAGGCGGATGGTGCTCTGATCGGCGCTCTGCTGGCCCTGCGGCAGATTGGCGGAAGCCATCGTCACTCTCGCTATGCCCTGATCTCACTCGATGTTCTGGATCTGCTCGCGGAACTGGTCGACGCTTGCCTTGAGTTCGAGGCCGATGGCGGTCAGATCCTTGTCGTTCGACTTGGAACAGAGTGTGTTGGTCTCGCGGTTGAACTCCTGGGCGAGGAAGTCCAGCCGGCGGCCGACGACGCCACCGCCATCGACGAGCTGGCGGGCCTGGGCGAGGTGCGCTTTCAGCCGGTCCAATTCCTCGCGTATATCGGCCTTGGTGGCAATCAGCACCGCTTCCTGATAGAGGCGTTGCGGATCAAGCGCGGGGACGGCACCGACGAGATCCTCGATCTGGCGCTGCAACCGCTCGCGGATGACGTCGGGTCTGCGGGCCGGACAGTTCTCGGCCGACGCCGTCAGCGAGGCGATGCGGGCCAGATGGCCGCGCAGCACGATAGCGATCGCTTCGCCTTCGGCCATGCGCGCCGCGGCAAGCGCCTCCAGACCGGCTTCGAGCCCGGCGAGCACGTCCGCGTCGAGCTGCGCTTGCACCTGCGGATCGTCTTCGGGGTCGGCGGCCTCCACCACGCCCTTGATGGCGAGGATGCCGTCGAGGGTCGGAGCGGTTGCATCGATGCGCAGGCTGATCGCGTTCATGGCGGCAACGACGGCGTCGAGGACGTCCTCGTTGATCCTGAGCCGCGCCGCCGAGGATTCGCGGGCGAGGGTCAGGGTCAGGGAGCAGCTGCCGCGCGAGAAGCGCTTGCCGATTCGCTCACGCAAGGGGATCTCGATACGCTCGTAGCCGGAGGGCAGGCGAAGGCGAATGTCGAGCCCCTTGCCGTTGACGCTCCTCAGCTCCCATGTCCAGCGATAGCCCACCGTGCTGCCGTCGGTCCTGGCAAAGCCGGTCATGCTCTGCAAACCCATGATGCCTGCCTCCGTAATTCCCTGAGACCACTAGACCGCCGGGCCCGACAGTTGACCGATCTCGCTCCAATTGACGTCATCCCGGCGAAGCCCGGATGACGTCGCGACTTGGCCGGTGGAACGAATGCAAGGGCCGTTAGCATAAGGCGATTCGCCGTCTGGCGCTGACGCTTTCCTCCCGGGCTGAGGTCCAGGCCGCTCCGGACGGATGCCGGGGCCGGGAGCGTCGCGACCAGACCACTTCACACCGTGCTTCCGGTTCGGCCGAGCCGGCTCGCGGCATCCGGACACGACCGCCGTGCGCAAGTCACGTCACGTCGCGTCATTCGCATTCGTCTTTCCAGCAAGCGCGCCACCTGCTCCCGCACGTCACATGCTGGAGCGCCGTGCGTCCAATTGGGCGGACATAAGGCGCTCTAGCGATTTGACTCTAGAGCACCTGATCTGCGTCAGCCGATTCCGGCCGAACGCAGGATGCTCTAGCACGGAATCGCCCGACCCGGCCGGTCGCGACGGTTCAATGGTGGAAATTCGGCCAAAGCATGACCATCGCACCGGTTGCGACCGAAGTCGCAGCAGCGCGAGGCAAACGATACGGCAGAGGGGAAAGAACCGACGTCACGACACCCGCCCCCAGCCTAAGCGCAAGTTGGTTGCGCTGCGGCTGCGGGGGACACCATTGTCAGTTCGGCGACGTCGGATCGATCGGCGGCTGCACGACGCGCGGCCGCGGCTTCTGGGCGACCGGCTTCTGCGCCGTCGGCTTTACCGTTGTCGGCGTCGTTGCGAGCGTCGGGGTCGGTGCGTTCTGGATGCCCGTGCCACCCGGTGGGGTGGCCGGCGCACTCGGGTCGCTGGCGTGCCGCTGCTTCTCGATCTCGCGCCAACGGGCGACGTTCTTGTTGTGCTCATCGAGCGTCTCGGCGAAGACATGACCGCCGGTGCCGTCGGCGACGAAGAACAGCTCGTTCGTCACCGCCGGACTGGCCACGGCCTCCATCGCCGCACGGCCCGGATTGCCAATCGGGCCCGGCGGCAACCCGTTGATCTTGTACGTATTGTAAGGGTTCGGCGCGGCGAGATCGGCCTTGGTGAGGACGCGTGGCTCGAGCCATGCCTTGCCGCCGTAGAGGCCGTAGAGGATCGTCGGATCCGTTTCCAGCCGCATGTTGCGGTTCAGGCGGTTGACGAAGACGGCGGCGACGCGCGCACGTTCGTCGGCCTTGCCGGTTTCCTTCTCGACGATGGAGGCGAGGACGACGAGGTCCTTCGGCACTTTCAGCATCTTCAGAAGATCGGCGTTGCGATGCGCCCAGATCTCGGTCAGCCGGCGGTCCTGCTGGCGGCGCATCTGGTCAAGGATATGCTCGCGCGTTTCGCCCTTGGGGTAGAGATAGGTCTCCGGCAGGAGCGAGCCTTCCTCGGGGATGGCAGCGATCTTGCCGGAAAGCCGCGTGTCGTCGAGCAGGCGCTGCACCACCTGCTCGGAGGTCCAGCCCTCAGGGAAGGTGATCTTGTGCTGGATCACCTTGCCCTGCTGCAACTCCTCGGCCACTTCGCGCATGGTGGCGTGCGGCTTGAAGCCGTATTCGCCGGCCTTCAAGTCGGGGAGCTGGGCGAAGCGGGCGCCCCAGATGAAGATGGTGGAGTCGGAAACGACGCCGGCCTTTTCCAGGATGTCGCCGATGTCATCGAGCGACCGCTTGGCCGGCACCTCGACGACGAGCGCGGTCTCGGCGAGCCCGGGCTGCTCGAATTCGTGGCGGAAGGCGATGGCCAGGATGCCGGCGAAGGCAGCACCGAACGCCGCCAGCGACATCAGACCGTCGAACACGACGACCACCGACGAGCGCGCCGCACGCGAGCGGGCATTGCGCCGACGACGGGCCGATTCGCTCGGCTGGATCTCGCTGGCGATCGGACGGGGCGGCGGCTCGCGCAGCCGCTTGCGGGCGACGAGCGGCTTGCGGCCACCAGGGCCGACTTCGCCGACCGGCAGCCGCGGAGGATACAACGGCGGCGGCGGCGGGGGCGGCACCATGACGATCGGCAGGGGCGGAGGCAGCGTCGGCTGCCCCGATGCCGGCATCTGGTCGGCAACGGCGGCGGGCGTTTGACCGATCGGCGCGGCAGGCGTCTGGGCCATGGGTGCCGCAGGCATCACCGCCGGGGCGGTCCTCTCGATCTGCGACGGACGGTTGCTCAGCACCGGCGAAATGATCATCGTCGGCTCATCCGCCGGATCGACGGTGGCCGTCTCGCGGGCAGGAGCCGGCGGCCAGGCGGGTGGAGCGACGGGCCGTGCGGTCGGAGCCGTCACGGCCGGGGCCGTCCCCGCCTGGGGAAAGCTCGGTGGGGTGCCGGGCAGCGGCGGGGGAACCGGCGCGGCGACGGGCGGCGCATCGAACCTGCGCTCGGCCAAGACCGGCGGGATGGCGATCGGCGGATCAGCGGACACCGGCGGCACGGCGGATGCGGCCGGCGCATCGAACGTCGGTTCGATCAATTCGGGCGCAGCACCGCGCTTTGGCGCCGCCGGCATGAATACCGTCGGCTCGTCACCGGTCGAGGGGGCGTCGGAGGGTAGCGGCGGCAGCACCGGCGGCGCGGCAGGCTGGTCCGCCGTCCGCGCAACGTCTTCGTGCAGCGGCGCGCCGATCCGGTCCTCTTCCGAGACGACGGGCACCGGCACGGTCTCGGAAACGGGTTCCTTCTCCGCTTCCTGCTCAGCGAGCGTCATGGCTTCCACCGGCTCCTGTCGAGCGTTCGAAATCTGGCGGATCGGTCCAAAACCGCCGGCATCAACTTGGTCATCCGCCGTCCGACAGGAGGCGAAAAATATGGCAAAACGGCGTTCCAGCCTAGAGCATTTCCGGATCCGACGGCCGCATCCGATCCTGACATGCCCGAGATACCGAGCCGGAGCATAGTCCCATCGCCCAGAGCGCGTCGACCTGAATGATGCGGATCCATCGCTGCTGGATCCAAACCACTCCGCCGGGAGAACTGCCCGACGGCGCATTCCCGAGACGGTTACGCCGCGTAGCGGCTCAGAATCAGCGTGGCATTGGTTCCGCCGAAGCCGAACGAGTTCGACATGACAATATTGACGTCTTTCGGCTTGGCGGCATGCGGCACCAGATCCAACACGGTCTCGACTGACGGATTGTCGAGGTTGATGGTCGGCGGCAGCACGTTGTCGCGGATGGCCAGCACCGAGAAGATCGCCTCGATCGCCCCGGCAGCGCCGAGAAGGTGGCCGGTCATCGACTTGGTCGACGACATGGCGACACTGCCGGCGGCGTTGCCGAGCAGACGTTCGACCGAGGCAAGCTCGATGCCGTCGGCCATCGTCGACGTGCCGTGGGCGTTGACGTAGTCGATATCGTTGCCGGATATGCCGGCACGCTTCATCGCCGCCGCCATGCTCCGATAGGCGCCGTCGCCCTCCGGGCTCGGGGCGGTGATGTGGTAGGCGTCGCCCGACAGGCCGTAGCCGATGATTTCGGCATAGATCTTGGCACCGCGCGCCTTGGCGTGCTCAAGCTCCTCGACGACGACGACGCCGGAGCCTTCGCCCATCAGGAAGCCGTCGCGGTCGCGATCATAGGGCCGCGAGGCGCGGGTCGGATCGTCGTTGTAGCTTGTGGTCAGCGCCTTGCATGCACAGAAGCCGGCGATCGCGATGCGGTTGACCGCGCTCTCGCTGCCGCCGGCGACCATCACATCGGCGTCGCCGAGCGCGATCAGGCGGGCCGCATCGCCGATGGCATGCGAACCGGTCGAGCAAGCCGTCACGACCGCGTGGTTGGGGCCTTTCAACCCGTGCGCGATGGACACGTAGCCGCCGGCCAGATTGATCAGCCGGCCGGGAATGAAGAACGGCGAGATGCGGCGCGGGCCCTTTTCCTTCAGCGTGATCGAGGCATCGTAGATGCCGCCGATGCCGCCGATGCCGGAACCGATGAGCACGCCCGAGGCAATCTGATCCTCGTAGCTGGTCGGATGCCAGCCGGCATCGTTCAGCGCCTCGGCAGCAGCCGCCATGGCGAAGACGATGAATTCATCGACCTTGCGCTGCTCTTTCGGCTCCATCCACAGGTCAGGATTGAACGTGCCGTTCGTTCCGTCGCCACGCGGGATGCGCGCCGCGATCTGACAGGCCAGGTCGTCCACCTCGAAGTCGGCAATGCGGACTGCACCGCTCTTGCCGGCGAGGATGTTGCTCCAGGTCGTATCGACGCCGCTCCCCAGCGGCGTGACCATGCCCAATCCCGTGATGACAACTCGTCTCATGCGCGCCCACACCTAGACCGGACCGGAATCACCGGACGGCCAAGACAATAAACTGTCCGATTTCACCCGCCAAACGCCGGTTTGGCGTCCATCGGCCCCGATTTCGGGAGCCGGATGCCGTGCCGCCTCAACGTGCGGCCCGCGTCTCCAGCGAGACAGGCGACGGACCCGCCGCCGGTGCCTGAACGCGTCCGGCCGAACACGGTTCCGTCGGAGAACCGGTGCTTCCCGCTTCCTTTGGCCGTGGTCGCTCGAAAGACGTGCCGATCGCGGCCTCGCCGGTCCCTCAAATCGCGCGACGCGCGCCCTGAGTGCCAGGACGCGCGGCTACAGCGACAGTCGGACCGATCCCGCCTCAGGCGGCGACGTTCTTTTCCAGGAACTTCACGGCATCGCCGACGGTCAGGATGGTCTCGGCGGCGTCATCCGGGATCTCGACCCCGAATTCTTCCTCGAACGCCATCACGAGTTCCACGACGTCGAGAGAATCCGAGCCGAGGTCGTCGATGAAGCTCGCATTCTCCGTCACCTTCTCGGCGTCGACGCCCAGGTGCTCGATTACGATCTTCTTCACGCGTTCAGCGATATCGCTCATGTTGCTATCCTCGAACTGGATTCAAAACCTGTTTGACTTACCCGGCGCCACACGGCGCACGGCTCGACCATCTGCGACGATGAGACCGAAGATGTCGACCGACAAGCGTTCCTCGGCGAGGAACGACTGATCTGCCACTCCCCGCACCTCGGCAGCTCGCGTTAACTCACGTCGCCCCCGGGTTCGGCCCCCAAGCCCGCCAATTGCGCCGTTTCCCGGCCATTTTTACGGCGAGTTGCGGCCGTGCTAGCACACTTTACCGGCCTTGACCAGTCGGACGCCCCCCTGCGCAGGCCAGGCCGCAGCGTCCGGCCACTCCGCGGTTTTCCCAATCAGATCATGGCCATACCGCCGTTGACGTGGAGCGTCTGGCCGGTGACGTAGGCCGCTTCGTTGCTGGCGAGATAGACGACGGCGGCGGCGATCTCGGCGGACGTGCCGAGCCGGCCGGCCGGCACGCGCCCCAGAATCGTTTCGCGCTGCTTGTCCTCGAGCACATCCGTCATCGCCGTCTCGATGAAGCCGGGCGCCACCGTGTTGACCGTGATGCCGCGCGAAGCGACTTCCTGGGCGAGCGACTTCGACATGCCGATCATGCCAGCCTTGGCGGCGGCGTAATTGCCCTGGCCGGGATTGCCGGTGACGCCGACGACCGAGGTGATGCCGATGATGCGGCCGATGCGACGCTTCATCATCCCACGCAGGCATGCGCGGGCGAGGCGGAAGCCGGAGGTGAGATCGACCTCCAGGACCTTGTCCCAATCCTCGTCCTTCATGCGCATGAGCAGGCCGTCGCGGGTAATCCCGGCGTTGTTGACGAGGATGTCGAGCTTGCCGAAGGCTTTTTCGACCGCCGGAACCAGCGCATCGACCGAGGCGCGGTCGGAGAGATCGGCCGGGAAGACCTCGGCGCGCTCGCCGAGCTTGGCCCTCAGGGCTTCGAGCACCTCGGCCCGTGTGCCCGAGAGCGCGACGGTGGCGCCCCGGGCATGCAGCGCTTCGGCGATGGCGCCGCCGATGCCACCCGTGGCACCGGTGACGAGGGCATGCCTGCCGCTCAAGTCGAACATTGTTGCCTCCTCGGGACGACTGTCGTTGTCATGACGGGTGTGGGCCGACCGGCGGCGTCAGGCAAGGCTTGCCACCAGCTTGTCCACATCCTCGGGGCCGTTGACGGCGACCGCTTCGACGCCGTCGACGATACGCTTGACCAGGCCGGTCAGCACCTTGCCCGAGCCGATCTCGACGAGGCGGGTGACGCCGGCTCCGGCCATCCATTTGACGCTCTCGCGCCAGCGCACCGTGCCGGTCACCTGATCGACCAGACTGGTGCGGATGAGGTCCGGATCGTTGAGCGGGCCGGCCAGCACGTTGACGACGACCGGGACAACCGGCGGCTTGATGGTGACTTCGGCAAGCGCTGCCGCCATCACCACGGCGGCGGGCTGCATCAGCGCGGAATGGAAGGGGGCGGAGACGTTCAACAGCATCGCCCGCTTGGCGCCGCGCGCCTTGGCGATGATCACGGCGCGCTCGACCGCGGCCACCGAGCCGGAGACGACCACCTGGCCGTCGGCATTGTCGTTGGCGGCCTGACAGACGTCGCCTGCAGCAGCTTCGGCGGCGACTTCCTCGGCGGCGGCATAGTCGAGGCCCAAGAGCGCCGCCATGGCGCCGACCCCGACCGGCACGGCGGCCTGCATGGCGCGACCGCGGATCCTCAAGAGCCGGGCGGCATCGGAGATGGTGAGCGAGCCGGCGGCGGCCAGCGCCGAATATTCGCCGAGCGAATGCCCGGCGACGAAGGCGGCGTGCTTGGCCACCGAGACGCCGCGCGCTTCCAGCACCCGCATCGCGGCGAGACTGACGGCCATCAGCGCCGGCTGGGCGTTCTCGGTCAGCGTCAACTCTTCGGCCGGGCCGTTCCACATCAGCGCTGAGAGCCTTTGGCCGAGTGCGGCATCGACCTCGGCGAAGACGGCACGGGCTTCCGTATAGGCATCGGCAAGCGCCTTGCCCATGCCGACTGCCTGACTGCCCTGGCCCGGAAAGGTGAATGCATTCGTCATCGGTTCGCTCGCTCCAGGCGTTGCATTGCTGGCCGCCAGTCAATCGGCGCGGCCGAGCGTCGGCTCCGACCGGCGATGGTCCGCCGGGTCAACTGAACCCGGGAATGAGCGTCTACAGCGCCGAATGTCAAGATGGTGGGCAGGATTTGGGGGCAAGCCGGCAAACGTGCGGCCGTCGGCGTGGCGATCGCGGCACGATCGATGCCGTCGGCCGGGCGGGGCTCGATGACCGATAGTGCGAGGTCGCCGGGCGGGCGGGCGGGAGGCGCCTCATGAGTTGACCAAGCGCCTCAGCACACCCTGTCGCAACACTTCGTTTACCATAACGGCCTAAAGTCGCGACTATAAGATATTGATTCTAATGCGGATGGCACTTGCCGGCAGTCTCGGGAGCGAGACCGTGGCGAGAGGGAGGTTGCTTGTGTTTGCGCGACTGCTCGCCGGAGCACTTACCGCCACGACCCTCGCCGGGTCCGCGCTCGCCGCCGACTTCGCCGCGCAGCCGGTCGCCGAGCCGTCGGCGCCATCGTCGACCTGGAGCTGGACCGGCGCCTATCTCGGCGCTCATTTGGGCTCCGGCCTCGTTTCGTCCCGGCTCGATAATCCCGTCGGCGCGCTACTCGGGACGGGATCGCTCTACGGCGATGCGCTGCGCGCGCCGGCCGGCCTCGCTGGCATTCAGGGCGGCTTCAACTGGCAGATGCCCAACACCAATTGGGTTCTCGGCGTCGAGGGCGAATTGGCGCTGTTGGTCGCCCATGGCACGAATACCTGCATGACCAGCGATGCCTTGCTGGTTTCGGCCAATTGCGAGCTGCATTCGCACATCGCCGCCTCTCTGGCGGGACGAGCCGGCTTCCTCATCGACCCCGATCAGCGGGCTCTCGTCTACGGCAAGGCCGGCATCGCACTTATCGACGTGCAGTCGACCGCGACGCTCAACTACAGCGATGCTACGGCTGTGGCATCCAACAGCGTCGGCAGTACCAGAACCGCTACCGGCCTGCTGCTCGGTCTCGGCGTCGAATACGCGCTGACTTCGGCGATCAGTCTGAAGCTCGAATACGACCACTATGGTCTCGGCAGCTTCAAGGTCCCGACAAACTATACCTCTTTCGGGCAGCCGATCCTTGCCACCAGCCGACCGTCGTTCGACGCGGTCAAAGTCGGCGTCAACTATCACTTCGGCGCCAATGACGCCGCGTGGACCAACGCCACCTCGCCGAATGCCAGCGCCAGTTCCGTTCTCGAATTCGAGATCGGCAGCCGCTACTGGTATTCGGCCGGCCGCTTCCAAAAGGACCTCGGCAGCGGCGTGGCCAATTCGTCGAGCCTGTTCTCGCGCCTGACCTTTGACGACCAGCAGAATTCCGGCGAGATCTTCGGCAAGGTCGAAAGCGAGCAGAATGTCTTCCTGCGCGGCACGATTTCAATGGGGCGGATGTCGACGTCCAAACTGCACGACGAAGACTGGCTGGGAACAGCAGAAGGTCCTTTGATCCCCTATTCGAACACGCTATCGGCCGGCAACGGCAATTCGATCTATGCCATTGCAGATGTCGGTTACGATCTGATCCGCCAGAACGGCAATCGTCTGGGGCTGTTCGCCGGCTACAGCTATATCTATGAGCGGCACAACGCGCTCGGCTGCATCCAGTTGACTTCGCTTCCGGACATTTGCGGTCCTGGCCAAGTCGCATCCGGAACGCTCGGCATATCCGAGACCGATCGATGGAACGCCCTGCGTCTCGGCGTGTCCGGCGACATCATGCTCACCGATCGGCTGAAGCTGTCGGCCGATGCGGCCTATCTGCCCGTGGTCGGATTCAGCGGCACCGATAACCACTGGCTGCGCAACCTCGTCATCCAGGAGCGTGGGCACGGTTACGGCACGCAGCTGGAAGCAGTGCTCAGCTACGCCGTCACCGACGACTTCAGCATCGGCGCCGGCGCCCGCTATTGGGCGCTCTGGACCGACTACGGTTCAGTGGCATTCAACGGCGCCTCGTCACCGCAAAACCTCTCCTACAAAATGGAACGCAGCGGCGTCTTCCTGCAGGGCTCCTACAAATTCGGCGTCGGCGGATAAGCGGTCTCGCATGCTCAGCCCAAGACGGCACAGCGAACGACTGCAGCAAGCCCCATTGCCCATGCTCTTTCGGGCGTGATGCAATTCGACACGTATTCCCTGTTGCGCCACTGTACACACGCACTATGATTGGTACCGTGCGAAGCGGAGGAGACTGGCACGACGTCTCTGCGCTGGGCACCGTCCCGGCATTCCCGGCGCCTCGCTCCGAATGCCCCGTTGGGGCGCGGAGCATCCCCGCCTGGCCCCTCGCGTCTCGCCAATTCCCGCTTGCCTTCCCGCACCCGAGCCTGTATTAGGCGGCACTTCCGTCGGGCATCTGGCTGGTGGCTGAACGGACGATCGTGGCCGATAGGCAGATGAGCAATCATCGCCGGGCAGTCGCGATAGGACCTGAAACGGTCCGTCGTCCCGTGTCTCCGCTCTCCGACTGCTGATTTTCCAAGGTCCTCGTCGTTTCGGGGTCCGGGAGGCTTGGCGCCGATGCTCGGATGGACGACACGAGGAAAGGTTCTAGCACACATGCCGCTCTACGAGCACGTCTTCCTGGCCCGCCAGGACGTGTCGACGCAGGCCGTCGATACGCTGATCGAACAGTTCAAGGTCCTCATCGAATCGAAAGGCGGCAAGATCGCCAAGATCGAGAACTGGGGCCTGAAGTCGCTCGCCTACCGGATCAAGAAGAACCGCAAGGCGCATTACGCGCTTCTGAACATCGACGCCCCCGCCCCGGCGATCGCCGAGTTGGAGCGCCAGGAGGGCATCAACGAGGACGTCCTCCGGTTCATCACCATCAAGGTCGACGAACTCGAGGAAGTTCCCTCCGCCATGCTGCAGAAGCGTGATCGCGACGAGCGTCGTGGCGATCGCGATGATCGCGGTGACCGTGGCGATCGCCGGGATCGCGGCGACCGCGGCCCGCGCCGCGACCGCGGCCCCCGCCGAGATGAATTCGGCGGAACCTTTGGCGCTACCGAGGAGGAGAACGACTGATGGCCGACCTCAATTCAGCACCGGCGCGTCGCCCCTTCTTCCGCCGCCGCAAGACCTGCCCGTTCTCCGGTGCCAACGCCCCGAAGATCGACTACAAGGACGTGAAGCTCTTGCAGCGCTTCATCTCCGAGCGCGGCAAGATCGTGCCGAGCCGCATCACCGCCGTCTCGGCGAAGAAGCAGCGCGAACTGGCCAAGGCCATCAAGCGCGCCCGCTTCCTCGGCTTCCTGCCCTTCGTCATCAAGTAACGACTGCTGCCCGGTCGGGCCGTGATCCAATCGCGGCACGGCCGGGCGCGTCAATGGGTTCGAACCGGCAAGCTATTGGCCTGCCGGCTCACCCACCGGGACTACGGCGCCGCTGCCGGCCGTGAAACAGGCTACCACCCAGTCGGGTTGGGGCCGGGTCCTTAGGACCTGAAGCCTCTAACCGCCGTTGCGCGGGACAGCTGGACGATGCGATCGACCATTCCGTTTCGCACCATCGCCATCGGCGTTGTCGCCGGTCTTGCGTCTGCCCTGCTGATGCTGTCGCCAGCCGGGGGATCGGCGCTTGCCGTGCCATTGACGGCTGCCGTCAGCCTGCCGCTCGTCATCGCCAGCCTCGGCTGGGGGACGTTCGCGGGCGTTCTCGGCGTCGTCGTCGCCAGCGCCGCAACGGCCGCCTTGCACCCGATGCTGGCAGTCGATTTCGCCATCTTCTTCGCTCCGCCCGCTCTTGTCGGCAGCCACCTGATCGGTCTGGCGCGGCCGCGGTCTGTGGCGCCACCGGCAGCGGACATGCCGGCCCCGCCCAATGCCGGGCTCGAATGGTACCCGCTCGGTCGCGCAGCGGCGATCGTCGCCGCGCTTTCTGCGGCTGCCGCCGTCGGCATCGCCGCCGTTGGCGGCTTCAATCCGGCAGACTTGTCCCCCGACCAGATCGCCGTCCTGGCGACGGTCTACGCCGAGTTGATGAGCGACGGGGCTCCGACGAGCGCCGAAGACCTCGCGGCGATCCGCCACGGCCTGCCTGCGTTGTTGGCGCTGCTGCCCTTCATCTTCACGGCGGTGTGGACGCTGATTGCATTCATCAACCTCTACCTCGGGGCGTGGATTGCCGCGCGCTCCGACAGGCTTGCCCGGCCGTGGGAAGACGTCGCGGGGCTGGAGCCGCCGCTGTGGGCAACGCTCGCCTTCTTCGTCGCGCTGGTGTTCTCGACGCTCACCGGCACGTTCGGCGCGCTTGCCATGGCGTTGGCCGGCAGCCTCGCGATGCTGCACCTCGTCGTCGGTCTCGGCGTCGTCCACACGGTGACGCGCGGCTGGACGTTGCGCGTCCCTCTTCTCATCCTCGTCTATGTGCTCTTTGGCCTGTTTGCCTTGCCACTCCTCGGCCTCGGGCTCGTCGAGCGCGTTGCCCGCCTGCGCGCCTGGGCACGCAATCGCGCGCTCACTCCCCCCTCCCGCTAACCGGTTTCGCTTTCCAAGAACAGGAGCCCACCATGGAAGTCATTCTGCTCGAACGCATCGGCCGCCTCGGCCAGATCGGTGACGTCGTCCGCGTCAAGGACGGCTTCGCTCGCAACTACCTGCTGCCCCGCAACAAGGCGCTTCGCGCCAACAAGGCCAACAGGGAGCGCTTCGAGCGCGAGCGCGTTCAGATCGAGGCCCGCAACCTCGAACTGAAGGCCGAGGCCGCCGCGGTGGCCGAGAAGCTCGACGGACAGAGCTTCGTCGTGGTGCGGCAGGCCGGCGAGATGGGTCAGCTCTACGGCTCCGTGTCGAGCCGCGACATTGCCGAACTGATCGGCACCGCCGGCTTCACCATTTCCCGCACCCAGGTGGTGCTCGACCAGCCGATCAAGACCATCGGCCTGAAGTCGATCGCCATCGCGTTGCATCCCGAGGTCTCGGCCAAGGTCTCGATCAACGTCGCGCGGTCCGCCGACGAGGCCGAGCGTCAGGCCCGCGGCGAGGAAGTGCTTTCCCGCGAGGTGAACACCTTCGAGCGCGAAGTCGGCCCGATCACCGACGAAGAAGGCTACTCCGACGAGGCCTGATCGTCGGCTGCGGCGTCGTGCGGTGGTTCCGCCTTCGTCGCTCCATCCTTCGGCTCTGGCCGCCCCGTCCGATCGATGGGGCGGCTGGACGCGGCGTATCTTTCCGCATGGCCGGGCCGTTGCTCTCGGCCTGTGCCCGCGTTGCGGGCGCGTCGATGTTGTTACGTAACGCTTCGGTGCCGCCGGCGTGAACGCTGGCCAACTTGCCCTGGGCGTCGCGACAGCTGCCCGGGCCGGTTGTGTTTCCCGAGCGCGAGTCGCAACCGCCTGTCCGGCGACGCCGGCAATCGGCTGCCGGCGAAACCACGGATCCGGCAAGCGCACTCCTCACAATGCCGGCTAGCCTGTGGATAGCGAGCACGGTGGCAAGTCCGCCACTGTCACGGCCGCTTCGGCGCGGCAAGATAGGGCAGCGTTGAGGACAGTTCGGAATGCCGCCCGCCCGGTTTACCGCAGCGGGGGCATCCTTGACCTGTCGATGTGCCCAATGCTCCGCCTCAGGGTGGGGGGCGGCGCTCTATTCGGGTGCGCTCCCAGTTGCTGCGTGTTTCGCGTAAACTGATCGTCGCCAAACGGCCCTTCGCACCCGCGTGCGCAGGTCGGGCAGCTGTATCGAAGGTCTCCAACCGATGAAATTGCCGGCACGGCTCGCCGAGGATCAACCCACGCTGCAGCGCCTGTCGCCGCACAATGCCGAGGCCGAGCGCCAATTGCTCGGCTCGATCCTCGTCAACAACGAGACCTTCTACCGCGTCTCCGACTTCCTTGAGCCGCCGCACTTCTTTCTCGAGCCGCATCGGCAGATCTATGAGAAGGTGTCTCAGCTGATCCAGGCCGGCAAGATCGCTTCGCCGATCACACTGAAGACATTCTTCCCGCACGATGCCAAGATCGCCGACCTCGGCGTGATGCAGTATTTGCTTCGCCTAGCGGCCGACGCCACCACCATCATCAACGCCGAAGACTACGGCCGCGTCATCCGCGATCTCGCCATCCGCCGCAATCTGATCCACATCGGCGAAGACATGGTGAACATCGCCTATGACGCCCCGGTCGACATGCCGCCGAGGGCACAGATCGAGGACGCCGAGCGCAGGCTTTACGAACTGGCCGAAAGCGGTCGCTACGACAGCGGGTTCGTCACCTTCAGCGACGCCCTTAAGGGCTCGATCGACATGGCCGCGGCGGCCTTCGCCCGCCAGGGCGGGCTGTCGGGCGTCTCGACCGGCATCGCCAGCCTCGACCGCATGATGGGCGGTCTGCAGCGCTCCGACCTGATCATCCTGGCCGCCCGCCCAGCCATGGGCAAGACGTCGCTCGCCACCAACATCGCGTTCAATATCGCCGCCGCCTTCCGGGCTGAGGAACAGCCCGACGGCGCCTACAAGACGGTCGACGGCGGGATCGTCGGCTTCTTCAGCCTGGAAATGTCGTCCGAACAGCTGGCAACCCGCATCATCTCCGAACAGACCGAGATCCCCTCCCACAAGATCCGTCGCGGCGACATCACCGACATGGAGTTCGAGAAGCTGGTCGCCGCCAGCCAGATGATGCAGACCATTCCGCTTTACGTCGACCAGACCGGCGGCATCTCGATCGCCCAGCTGGCCGCCCGCGCCCGCCGCCTCAAGCGCCAGCGCGGCCTCGACGTGGTGATTGTCGACTACCTGCAACTCCTCGCCGGATCCTCGAAGCGCGCCTCCGAGGGCCGGGTGCAGGAGATCACAGAGATCACCACCGGTCTAAAGGCGCTCTCCAAGGAACTCAACGTCCCCATTCTCGCCCTGTCACAGCTGTCGCGACAGGTCGAAAACCGCGAAGACAAGCACCCACAGCTCTCCGACCTGCGCGAATCCGGCTCGATCGAACAGGATGCTGACGTCGTTCTCTTCATCTACCGCGAGGAATACTACCTCAAGAACACCGAACCCTCCGAGAAAGGCACCGATGTCTGGTTCAATTGGGAAACCAAGATGAACCGCGCCAAGGGCATCGCGGAAGTCATCGTCGGCAAGCAGCGCCATGGACCGACCGGCACCGTGGAACTGCATTTCGCCGGCGAGGTCACGCGCTTCTCAGACCTTATCCGCGACGATCAACTTCCCGCGCAGATCGGATAGAGGTGAGTCCCAACCAGCGGTCGACCAACCCGGACGGCGAGGACCGCCGCTGTCGGACCGAACAGATTTTCGGGGATGGCGTCCGCTGTGAACCAACGCCATTCACCGAACTTCTCCGGCTCCGACCGTCGCGGTGAGACCGATGCATCGACATGGGCCTCGACATGGCCGACGAGACAGACCGCGCCTGCGTCTTCCGTGACGATGACCGCCACCGCCCTGACGCGATCAATCGTGCCAATCCCCGTTTCTTCCCGCGTCTCACGCCGGGCTGCCGCCTCGAAACTCTCGCCCGGATCGAGCTTGCCACCGGGCAGGCACCAGCAAGGTTCGGTACCCGGATACTGCCGAAGCCCGAGCAGGATCGCTCCGTCAGGCCGCTCGATGACGACGCCCACGCCGACGATCATGTACCGGCCCTTGCCGCCAGACCTGAAACTCGTCGTCGCCACCGATCGGCACGCCCATCCACCTTACCGCGCTCACGATTCATGCCATCCTCCGCCCGCCAGTGCCCGCTGATTTGTCCGGCGGGCCTGCCCGTCGGCCTGCCTACCCAACGGGCACAATTCATAGCATTTTGCCCTGTACAAAGCAAGAACGTTCTTGTAGTGTTCCAGCGACATCGCGGAGATATCGTGTGGCTAAGCGCCTAACCCAATTCGCCTGCCAGAACTGCGGTTCGGTCTCCGCCCGCTGGGCCGGACGCTGCGACGGTTGCGGTGAATGGAACACGATCGCCGAAGAGGTAGATGGACCACCCGGCACGGTCGGAGGCATCGGCGCGGGACCGCGTGTCGCCTCTGGGCGAAGGGGGCGCATCATCCCGTTGGTGGCGCTCGAGGGCGAGGCCAAGGAGGCGCCCCGCATCCAGTCGGGCCTCGCTGAGCTCGACCGCGTGACCGGCGGCGGCTTCGTGCGGGGTTCGGCCATCCTCGTCGGGGGAGAGCCGGGAATTGGCAAGTCGACACTTCTGATCCAGGCCTGCGCCGTGCTCGCCAATCGCGGCCATCACGTCGTCTATGTCTCCGGCGAGGAGGCCGTCGGCCAGATAAGACTGAGGGCCGAGCGGCTGGGTCTATCTTCGGCGCCCGTGAAGCTCGCCGCTGAGACGAGCGTCGAGGATATCTTGGCGACGCTTTCTGCCGGGCCGACGCCAGCTCTCGTCGTCATCGATTCCATTCAGACACTGTGGACCGAACTCGCCGAATCCGCTCCCGGAACGGTGACCCAGGTCAGGACTGCCGCACAATCGCTGATTCGTTACGCCAAGTCGGCGGGCGCGACGGTGATACTCGTCGGCCACGTGACCAAGGACGGCCAGATCGCCGGCCCGCGCGTTGTCGAGCATATGGTCGATGCGGTCCTCTATTTCGAGGGCGACGGGGCGCGCCAGTACCGGTTGCTGCGGGCCGTCAAGAACCGCTTCGGAGCCACCGACGAGATCGGCGTCTTCGAGATGACGGGGCTCGGTCTGCAGGAAGTCAGCAATCCATCCGAACTCTTTCTCGGCGACCGCGACGGCCGCTCGCCCGGCGCCGCAGTCTTCGCCGGCATCGAAGGCACGAGGCCGCTGCTGATGGAGATCCAGGCTCTGGTCGCTCCGACCTCGCTCGGCACGCCGCGTCGCGCCGTGGTCGGCTGGGATTCGAGCCGGTTGTCGATGATTCTGGCGGTATTGGAGGCTCATTGCGGCATCCGTCTCGGCCAGCACGACGTCTATCTGAACGTCGCCGGCGGAATGCGGATCCAGGAACCGGCGGCCGATCTTGCCGTTGCCGCCGCGCTGGTATCTTCGCTCAGCGGCGTGCCTCTTCCTGTTGAAAACGTCTATTTCGGCGAGATCGGCCTGTCGGGCGCGGTCCGGCCGGTGGGACGCGCCGACCAACGGATGAAGGAAGCCGAGCGGCTGGGGTTCAAGGCTGCAGTCGGGCCAGCCGGCAATCTTGCCGAGGGCCAACGGGGCTCGATCGGGCTGTCGCTGGTGGAAATCGAGACGTTGGCCGGGCTCGTCGCGCGCATTGCGGCACGTGCCGAGCGTCCGGCCAGGCCAGTGAAGGAGGCGGAACGATAGCGATCGGCGCTCGG
>JARLIT010000134.1 GCA_031291575.1 Ancalomicrobiaceae bacterium | reverse complement strand
GCCCCTCCAAGGTGGGCGGGCACCGCATATGGATTTCTGGAGCGCGCGTTATGGAAGGTCCGGCCGGCGTCACTGCCGATCAGTTGAAGCAGTTCGTGGAGCGCATCGAGCGCCTGGAAGAAGAGAAACAGACGATTGCCGATGACATCAAGGATGTCTACGCTGAGGCTAAGGCCAACGGCTACGATACGAAAATCCTGAAGCAGGTCATCAGGATCCGCAAGCAAGACAAGGCCGAGAGGGAAGAGCAGGAGGCTATCCTCGATCTTTATCTCGCCGCTTTGGGAATGATCTTGCCGTCTGGCGGCGCGCCGGAATAGTCCAGAACAATTATCGAAATTGGCTGAATGCCGCCGCAAGTGCGACGGTATTAGGTGTTATCGCGCAATTTGGACAGGCTATTTTGGCACTTTGTTAGGGGGCCCGTGCTTAACTTCGGCTGAATGGACAATGTCTCTTCTCGGGCCCTTCGCCGCTGATGCCGGTATCCTCTCTCGTCCAATTGGTCAGGCAAACTGCCTCCGGGCAGCGCCGCGACGTCCTTCTCGCGGTCGCGCAGCTGTTTGCCGAACGCACGGAGGCCTATTCCGAGCGTGAGTTGGAGCTGTTCGGCGACGTGATCGGCCGGCTGCTCGAGCACGAGGCACTGGCCGATCGGTTGACCGTGTCGCGACTGGTTGCTCCGATCGAGTTGACGCCGAGGGACCTTGCCTTGCGGCTTGCTGGCGATCACGCCATGGTCGCGGCACCTGTGCTCGAACAGTCGCCTGTACTGACTGCGTCCGACCTCGTCGGCTTTGCCTCGACTTTGGGTCAGGATCAGCTGCTGGCCATTTCCCGGCGCAAGGAGCTGCCGATGCCGGTCAGCGACCTCGTCGTGGTGCGCGGCAACATGGCGGTGCACGCCAGCGTCGCCAGCAATCTCGGAGCCCGGCTGTCGCCGGATAGTTTTGCCCGGCTGGCGTTCAAGGCGAAGTCGATGCCGAACCTGTCGGAGGCGTTGTCGAACCGCCCCGATCTGCCACAGACCATCACTGAGAGCCTGATCCCCAGCGCTAGCCCGGAGGCCCGGCTGAGGCTCGAACACCTGCTGACGGGAAAGCCGAACGAGGACGACAACGAGGTTCTGGCCGAGGTCATGAGCATGCTCGACGAACCGCGTCAGGACAGCGCGCGAAACCGCGCGGCGGTCAGGGCCACGGTGTCGGACGTCCGCTTCGGTCGCAAGTCGCTCGAGACCGCGCTACGCGAGTTGATCGCGTCGCGTCGCCTGACCGATGTATCGGCGTTTCTCGCCGATCTGGCGCTGCTGAAGGATTCCTACGTCTCGAACGTGCTGCACAAGGTGAATGCCATCGGGGCCGGGCTGGTCTGCCGGTCGCTGCGGGTCAGCGACGAGGCCTATGCGGAATTGTCGCGGCTGCGCTGCGAGAAGCTCAGGCTGCCGATCACCCAGGCCGACGCGATGATCCGCGAATATGGCGAGATCTCCGTGATCAGCGCCGAACGGGCGCTGCGCTATCATCGGCTGCATCGGGCGGCCAACGTCATCGCCTTCGACGCCATCTGAGTCGGGACTGCCGCTCACTCCGATCGACCGGGGATGCTATCGCCATGCATTGGCGCGCGGCAGAGTGCGTCACTGCATCGGCAGGACGGCGAGGGCGACGACGGCCGGGCCGGTGAAGCGCTCGGGGGGCGCGGCGCTCGGCGCGGCGGAGAAGCCCGTTGCCAGCAGCTGTGCCGGCTTGACGATCAGCTGATGGACGCTGTCGAGGTCCGGATGCTGCAGCTTCGCCATGGCGCGGGCGCGGTCGGCGCTGGTGGGCTCGAGCATGCCGGCCTCAACCTGATCGGTGACATGCGACACCATGCGGGTCATCGGATCGGCGCGGTTGCCCTTCGGCGCGGCGATGGGGGCGGGCATGGGAGCGATGGCGGCGAGCGAGCGCCCAGCCTTCAGCACGTCCGGCGAAATTGCTGCCTGTGCCTCGGCGGGGGAGAGCGAGGCCATCCTGACGCCATTCGAATGGTCGCGGGCGACCGAGGTGGTGGTGCGCGGATCGCCGGCGGGCGGGTCGGGTAGCGCGGTAACGGGTGCATAGCCGAGAAGGACGGCGGAGTTGTCGTCTCTCGGCGTTCCGGTCAGCGCTGAGAAGGCTTCGTTGATGCCGTTGCGAGGATCGATCGAGGCGATCGTCGTCGCCGGCTTCGGACGCGGTGCCGGCACGCCGGCGAGCTGCGGTTTCTCGATCGGCAGCGGCACGGCGACAGGCTTCAAGGTCAGTCGCGACGGCAGTATGGCGGGCGTCGCCGCTTGCGGTCCGTTTGTCCAGCCGGCCGGCACAATGGCGCCGGGGGCGCGGGCGGGATCGGTGGCCGGGTCTCGCGGCGTCACGTCGCGGGCGACCGGCGGATTGGGCAGGCTGGCGAGGATGGTGGGTTTGGCGGGCGCCTCGACGGGCGTCTCGTCGACGGCATGCGGCATCAGTCGCGGAGCGAACGAGGCGATCGCCGGCTTCGGCGGCGGCACTGCGGCGGGGGCGGCCGGAGCCACCGGTGTCGGGGCGGGCGCCTGGGCTACGACGGCAGGCTTGCTTGGAGCGATTGGCTTCGACGGAGCGGCGGTCTCTTCCTCGTCGTCCTCGGCGGGCTTGGGTCCGCCGAACAGCGAGGCGAGGATGTTGCCCTTCGGTGCGACGAGCCCGCCTGGGCGGGTGTCGGGTTCGCCAACGCCGGCAATCTGCGTCTGGCCGGCATGGCGGCGCTGGTATTCGGCGACGGCTTCCTGGTAGTGCGGCAACGGACCGCCATCGGCCGGCTGATGCAGCGTCTTGCCGTCCGGGAACAGGCGGACCAACTGCTCGCGCGACATGCGTGGCCAGGCGCGCACGTTGCCGGTATCCATGTGGACGAACGGCGAGCCGGAGGTCGGGTAGAAGCCGACGCCGCCGTACTGCTTGCGCATGCCGATTTCGCGCAGGTGTTCGAGGTTCACGCCGGGAAGGTAGAAGTCGAGCGCCTTGCCGAGCGTGTGCTGGCTGAACTTGGCGACGCCACGCGAGCGCGAGCGCAGCATGTTGTTGGTGCCGGAGGTGCGGTAGCCGCAGACGACTTCGATCGGGCTGGTGGTGCCACTGTCGCGGTAGACCTCCCAGATGAGGTCGAACAGCGTCGGGTCCATCTTGATGACCTGATTCTGCCGCCAGTCGCGCAGGATGTAGTTGAGCTTCTTGAGCCCGTCCGGGTCGTAGACGCCATCGCGCTTGAACACGATGGTGGCCGTTTCGCCGGTGTGCGTGTGGTGGATCGTCAGGGCGCGCGTATCGGCTATGGCGGACGCGGACAGGACGATCGGCGCCGACAACAGGGAGACCAGGAAGGAGACGGCGGACAACCAGCCGCGGCGCATCGACCGGGACCGCTCGGCTTGGGACGGGCCAACTATTGTCGCGGCAGGGCGTGCATCGACGGCCCGAGGCTGAGCACGCACATCGGCTTCGCCACTGCGACGGTCACTGGTTCGGTTCATGGCGAACGATGCCAAACGCTCAACACGCAAGGACGACCTCGACTTTCGGCAAGGCCATCCGGCCCAGCATGTCCCATCCCCAAGGCCTTCACGTTGGCTCGGACTGGTTAAGGAAGCTTTTACCCTAGATGCCTGTGTGCTGAAAAGATGACACTCCGACAGAAAAAGCAAGTGCTCCGCATATTTTTGCTGGTGTGTGGCATCGAATGCGGCCGATTTGAGGAAATCTAAGTGTTTTCAGGAATGTGCCCTGCCGATTTTGTGTCGATCTGGGGCAATCCCTGCCGTTAACTTTAGCAGATGGTTGAAATGGTTCAGGGAAGGGCCAAGTTGGGACGCTGATTGTGGCTATCCGGGGCCGTTGTGGCGCGGCCCGGGCCCGTGCGGCCGTGGCGCCAGACCGCAGCATTGGCCGACCGGCACGACAGCGGCGCCGCGGCATCGACGCGGGTCTTCCGTCAATGGAGCTTCGTGGGGTTTGCCGTCCGTCATTGCGAGCGAAGCGAAGCAATCCAGACTCTCTTGGCCTGGATTTCTGGATTGCTTCGCTTCGCTCGCAATGACGCTGACGGGACTCGCTGTGCCTCTGTCCGAAGCCGGGTGTGTCAATCCGCCGAACCGGGTCGGCTCACAGTCCGAGGATCTGCTTGACCTTGGCGTTGTGGCCATAGAGGTCGGGCCGCGTCTGCAGGGCACCGGCGTCGTCGACGAAATAGGTGAAGTAGGCGATATGCACCGGGACCGGCCGCTTCAGCCACAGGTACTTCTCGCTGCCGCCGATCATCGACTTCAGCTTGGCGCCGGTGATGCCGGTCGGCTCCTCCGCCATCAGCGCGTCGGCGAACGAGAACGGCTCCTGCACACGCACGCAGCCGTGCGACAGCGACCGGTAGGACTGCTGGAACAGGCCGCGCGACGAAGTGTCGTGGATGTAGACCGAATGCTGGTTCGGGAACATGAACTTGATGTTGCCGAGGGCATTGCCGTCGCCGGGCCGCTGACGCAGGTGGATCTGCGCGGCGTTGACCGTCGTCCAGTCGACGGCGGTCGGATCGACCACCTTGTTGTTGACCTCAACCTCGAAGTTGCCGCGCGTCAGCGAAGCGCCCTGCGTCTCGGCCGCCTTGCCGATGTACTCCTTCTTCACGATGGAGATCGGCACATTCCAATAGGGATTGACGATGATGTGGGTCATCGTCTGCGAGAAGATCGGCGTCTGGTTCTGCACCCGGCCGACGATGACGCGGGCGCGATGGGTGACGGCGCCGTCGCGTTCGATCACCAGGGTAAAGTCCGGCACGTTGACCATGACGTGCAGGCTGCCGAGATCGCGCGGCAGCCAGCGCCAGCGCTCCATGTTGGCGATGATGTCGGCGGCCTTGGAATCGGTGCCGTTCGCTTCTTCGTTGACGGCATTGACCGTCTGAGGACCGACGAGACCGGAGGGGTTGAGGCCCTTGGTCTTCTGGAAGGTCTTCACCGCCTGCACGAGCGCGGGATCGTAAAGATCGGCATCGGTCGCTACGACCGTGCCGGCGACGCCGAGCCGCTCGCGCAAGAGCGCGATGCGCGTGTCCTTGTCGCCAGGGCGGATCACGGGACCGGCGGGCAGGCGGGCGATCGGGGCGATTGGCTTCTGCGGTCCGAGTTCGGCGAGCTTCGCCTTCAGCTTCTTGTAGCCTTCGTGCGGCGGGTTGAAGTCTTCGAGCGCGGCCGAGACGTCGGATGCGGCGGCGAGTGTCTTCAGGATGTCTTCGGGCTTCGGCACCGGCGGCTTGGCGGTGACCAGTTCCGACAGGCGGATCGGATCGAAGCGGCCGGCCTCGGCGTGGCGGGCGTATTTCAGCGCTGATTCCGTCAGCTGCAGTTCGGCTTTGGCGAGGTCGGCGGCGCCGGGTTCCTGGCCAAGCGTCGGAACCGGATAGTCGGCGACATCGAGCCCGTCCTCGGCGGCGCGGCCTAGCCGGTCGATGGCTTCGCTGGCGTGGGCGGCCAGACCCTTGCCGTCGACGAACAGCGGCGCATAGGCGCGCTCGGCATAGAAGGCCGAGATCGCGGCCCATTCCTTTTTGTCGTCGAAGGCGGCACGGCGCTCCTCGACCGGCTTCTGGGTCAGGCGGGCGTCGATTGCGGCCTTCAGGCCGGCGGAGAGATCGCCTGCGCCGACACCCGTGTAGACGGGCGGCGCCAGAGGCGTCGGGGCTGCGGCCGGTTCGACCGGGGCCGCGGCAACGACCGGCTGGTCCGGCTTGGGAGCGGAGACCGGGGCGGCCGGCGGGGTAGGCTCAGCGGCCGGAGCGGTGGCGACGGTCACCGCGGCAGGGGCGGGAGCCGAAGCAGCCGGGGCGGGAGTGGCTGGCGCAGATGCGGTCGTCTCCGGCGCGGCAACAGCGGCAGGCGCAGTCGGCTCGGCCGGAACCGTGGCAACGACAGGGGCCGGTGCGATCGCAGGCTCGGCTTTGGCCATATCGGCGGGAGCAGCTGGCGCGACCGGCGGCTGGGCCGGCTCGACTTCGACGACAGCGGCCGCCGGCTTGGCGACTTCGGTCTCGGCTTCGGTCGGTTGCGGCGCCAGCGTGGCGGCAGCCGGAGCGGCAGCGACATCGGGTGCGGGGGGCGGAGCGGCAGCGACGTCGGGCGCCCGAGCGGTTGCGGCCTCGGCCTTCACCGGCTCGCCGGTCGGCCCGACATCCGGAGGCGCGTCGGCGATCGTTTGCGGGCCGGAGGTGGGCGCCTTGGCCGTGTCGGCCGCCGATTCGGCGGGAACGGTGGTGCCGGCCGGTTCAGCCACGTCGCGCTCGTTCGACGGTTCAGGCAGCACGTGCGCGCCGGTGGCGATGGCTTTTGCCGGCGGCGTTAGCGCGACTGCCGGAATATCGTCGGCCGAAGCGCGCGCGACGCTGATGGCGATCAGTGCGGTGCCGCACAGAATCGACGACAACCACAGACGTTTCGACATTGCGGAAAACTCCCGTCCGAACACATTCGCTGAATGGATTATAGACACAATTACTGACAGCAGGTGGCCGACACACAAGCACAAAAGCGCTAACTTGCCGCTTCAAAATCTAGTGTGTCATCCAAACCATATTCCTTGAGTTTGCGATAGAGGGTCGAACGGCCGATGCCAAGCCGTCGTGCCACCTCAGACATTCGCCCGCCGTAGTGCTCGATTGCGATCCGAACCATCTCTTCCTCAATCGAAGATAGTGTCCTTACGTGGCCTTTCTCGTCGAGCGAGCGGAGGAAGCCGAAAGGCGCCGGACCGGATCCGGCGGTGAAGGCGCCGGCCGACGGCGACCATTGTGACATGGTGCCCGCGGCGTTTCCGGCCGAGGTGGGAATTGCGACCATTTCCGGTTGTTTCGGCCGAGGGAACGGCATGACCGGCGACGTCCGATCGAGGACGACGGATGGTTCTCTCGCCGGCTCCGGCAGCGGGCCGACCTGGGCCGCGACCTGCGGGAAATCATCGATCGTCAGGTGCGTGCCGTCGTTCAGCACCACCGCGCGGAAGACGGCGTTCTCCAGTTGCCGGATGTTGCCGGGCCAGTCGTAGGCTGCGAGCAGCTGAAGCGTTTCAGTCGTCGCCCCAACCAGTCGGCGTTTCTTCTCCTCGGCCGAGAAGCGCGCGATAAAATGTTGGACGAGCTCTGGAATGTCCTCCCGGCGCTCGCGCAAAGGCGGGATCCAGATCGGGAACACATTGAGGCGATAGTAGAGATCCTCGCGGAAGTGTCCGGCCTTGGTCAGTTCGAGCAGGCTGCGGTTTGTCGCCGAGATCAGACGGAAATCGACCTTGATCGGGCGGCGGGCGCCGACCGGCTCGATCTCGCCTTCCTGGATCGCTCTCAAGAGTTTGACCTGGATATCCGGCGGCAGTTCGCCGACTTCGTCGAGGAACAGCGTGCCGCCATGCGCCTCCTGGAACTTGCCGATGTGGCGATCGACCGCGCCGGTGAACGCCCCCTTCTCGTGGCCGAACAGGATGGATTCGACCAGGTTCTCGGGGATGGCGCCGCAGTTCACGGTGACGAAGGGCTTCGAGCGGCGGTCGGACGAACCTTGGATTGCACGCGCAATGAGTTCCTTGCCGACCCCGGATTCGCCTTCCACGAGTATCGGAATATTGGAGGCGGCGGCGCGCTCGCCCAAGCGGATGACGCGGGCCATCGGCGGGCTTTTCGAGGCGAGGTCGGCAAACGTCAGCGTGCCGGTCGCCGATCGCCGCATCCGGGTGACTTCACTTTCCAGTGAGGCGACCCTGAGTGCGGTCTGGATCGAGACCTGCAACCGCTCGAACGACACCGGCTTGACGACGAAGTCGACCGCGCCGGCCCGCATGGCCGAGACGACCACATCGATGCCGCCGTGGCTCGTCTGCACGATGACGGGAAGCGTGCTGCCCATGTCGGCGAGCCGACCGAGTACGCCCATGCCGTCGAGGTCGGGCATGACGAGGTCGAGCACCATGAGGGCGATCTCAGGGCCGATCGGGCCGGCGAGAATGGCCAGCGCCTCCTGCCCGCCAGAGGCGATCATGGTGGCGTGGCCAAGACGCTTCAGGGATTCCTCCATGAGACGCCGCTGGATCGGATCGTCGTCGACAATGAGAATGCGATCGGCCATCAGTGGTTTTCAACTCCCGAAGCGGTTGTCTCGTTCTGGGGCGACTTTCGCCCGGCAAACCTTAACCACTCCCTAACATCCCGTCCCACTTCAGACATTTCGGTGAGGATGGGTAAAGTGTTGCGGCTCCGACGCATTCGCGAGCCGAGAGGCACTTTTCGCGGGACCCTTGCCGGTCCATATGTAGGGAACAGTATTTCCCCGCCCCCCGAGGTCCGAATTGATGAATCCTCTGCTGTCGCCTGCTGATCCTGCCGCCGAGTCCCAGCTCGGCACGCTGCCGGAATGGACTCTGGCCGATCTCTATCCCGGTCTCGAGGCCGCTGAACTCGCCGCCGATCTCGCCCGCTCGCTCGACGAGGCGGTCGCCTTCGAAGGCGAAGGCAAGGGCAAGCTGGCGGATATCGTGGCGGCGGGCGAAGCTGCCCGCCTGTTGAAGCTCGTCGGCGACTACGAGGCGCTGTCGGATCTGATGGGCAAGATCGGCTCCTATGCCGGGCTCGTCTACTCCGGCGATACGACCGATCCGCGATTCTCGAAGTTCTATGGCGACGTGCAGAGCAAGCTTACCGAGGCTTCGACGCACCTGATCTTCTTCGAACTGGAATTGAACCGGCTCGACGATGCTGCGCTCGATGCGCTGGTCGCTTCCGATCCCGGCCTGAAGCGTTATGCGCCGTGGTTCGCCGACATCCGCAAGGACAAGCCCTACCAGCTCCCCGACGAGATCGAGCGGCTGTTCCACGAGAAGTCGCAGACGGGCCGTACGGCCTGGAACCGTCTGTTCGACGAGACGGTGGCGGCGATGCGATTCAAGGTCGGTTCGGACGAACTGGCGATCGAGGCGACGCTCAATCTGTTGCAGGATCCGGACGAGGCGAAGCGCAAGGCCGGTGCCGAGGCGCTTGCCGAGACGTTCAAGGCGAACCTCAGGACCGTCACGCTCCTCACCAATGTGCTCGCCAAGGACAAGGAGATCTCAGACCGCTGGCGCGGCTTCAAGGATGTCGCCGACAGCCGGCATCTCGCCAATCGGGTCGAGCGCGAGGTGGTCGATGCGCTCACAGCCGCGGTCAGGGCTGCCTTCCCGCGGCTGTCACACCGCTACTACGCGCTGAAGGCCAAATGGCTCGGTAAGGACGTGCTGGAGCACTGGGATCGCAACGCGCCGTTGCCGAAGAGCGAGACCCGCGTCATCCCCTGGGACGAAGCGCGCGACACCGTGCTGTCGGCCTATGGGAGCTTCTCGCCGGAGATGGCCAGCATCGCCAAGCGGTTCTTCGATAAGGGCTGGATCGACGCACCGACCCGGCCGGGCAAGGCGCCGGGCGCCTTCGCCCATCCGACGGTCCCCTCCGCCCACCCCTATGTGCTGGTCAACTACCAGGGCAAGACGCGCGACGTCATGACCTTGGCGCATGAACTCGGCCACGGCGTGCACCAGGTGCTGGCCGCGCCGAACGGCGCCTTGATGGCTCCGACGCCATTGACGCTCGCCGAGACGGCATCGGTGTTCGGCGAGATGCTGACGTTCCGCTCGCTTCTCGCCAAGGCAACGAGCGCGGCCGAACGGAAATCGATGCTCGCCGCCAAGGTCGAGGACATGCTGAATACCGTCGTCCGGCAGATCGCCTTCTATACGTTCGAGCGCAAGGTGCACACCGAACGGGCGATGGGCGAATTGACGGCGGAGCGGCTCGGTCAGATCTGGCTGGAGGTGCAGGCTGAAAGCCTTGGACCGGCGATCCGCTTCTCTCCGGGCTACGAGACGTTCTGGACCTATATCGGCCATTTCATCCATTCGCCGTTCTATGTCTATGCCTATGCCTTCGGCGACTGCCTGGTGAACTCGCTCTATGCCCGCTACGAGCAATCCGCCGACGGCTTCCAGGAGAAGTATTT
>JARLIT010000133.1 GCA_031291575.1 Ancalomicrobiaceae bacterium | reverse complement strand
GCCCACATGCTGGAGGAGGCCGTTCTGGCCGATCGCGTCGGCCTCGACGTCTACGCCGTCGGCGAACATCACCGGCCGGATTTCCTCGCCTCGGCCCCGGCGGTCCTGCTGGCTGCGATCGCTGCTCGCACCGAGCGCATCCGGCTGGCCAGTGCCGTCACCGTCCTGTCCTCCGACGATCCGGTCAGGGTGTTTCAGCAGTTCTCGACGCTCGACCTGATCTCGAACGGCCGTGCCGAGATCATCGTCGGGCGCGGCTCCTTCATCGAATCCTATCCGCTGTTCGGCTTCGATCTCGACGACTACGACGTGCTTTTTTCGGAAAAGCTCGATCTCCTGCTGAAATTGCGGGAGAAGACCGCCATTACGTGGTCGGGCAAGCATCGCGCTCCCCTCTCCGGCCAGGGCGTCTATCCGCGGCCCGTGCAGACCCTCCTGCCGGTCAAGATCGGCGTCGGCGGTACGCCGCAGTCGTTCGTGCGCGCCGGGATGCTCGGGCTGCCGCTGGTCGTCGCCATCATCGGCGGCGAGCCGCACCGTTTCCGCCCGCTTGTCGACCTCTACCGCGAGGCTGGCCGCCGCGCCGGCCATGCGGCCGAGACGCTGTCGGTGGCGGTGCATGTGCATGGCCACGTCGGCGAGACCGACGCGGCGGCGCACCAGGCCTTCTTCCCCGTCTACGAGGCCGGCTTCAACCGCATCGGCCGCGAGCGGGGCTGGCCGCCGGTGACGCGCGCCCAATACGACGCGCAGACGCAGCCCGCAGGCGCGCTCACGGCCGGCTCGCCCGAAACCGTCGCTGCCAAGATCGTCGGCATGTACGATTCGCTCGGCGGCATCGACCGCGTCACCATGATCCAAGGCTCGGGCGGCCTGCCGCACGACAGGGCACTCGCCTCGATCGAGCTTCTCGGCACGAAGGTGAAGCCGCTGGTCGACGCCGCAATCAAGGCGAAGCTGAATTGAATGGGTTTGTGCCAGCCCAGCCGGAGTGCGTTCGATATTCGTCATTGCGAGCGCAAGCGGAGCAATCCAGAGTCTTTTCTGGGCTTGCTGGATTGCTTCGCCTGCGGCTCGCAATGACGACTGGGTGCTTACGCGGATCGTCACTCTCTTGGCCGGACGCGGGCTCTGGAGACGTACTTCCCGACCCTTTGGCATTCTTCGCGCCCGCGCTACCGTGACCACATGCGATTCGGCAGCTTCTCGGAACCTGACGACGATGCACGGCCCGTGCTCGGCGTCTTCAGATCGGCGGGCGGGCGCTTCTGGCGCGACCGGTTGGATGCGGCGGGAGCGGCGGCGGCATCGGCGATGCGCCAGCGCCACGGGCTCGACGACATGCTGGCGCGCGTGCTGGCCGGCCGCGGCGTCGGCATCGACGAGGCGCCCGGATTCCTCGATCCGACGCTGCGCGACCTGATGTCGGATCCATCCGTCGTGACCGACATGGACCGGGCCGTGTCCCGCATCGCCGATGCGGTCGAGGCCAACGCGATGATCGCCATCTTCGGCGACTACGACGTCGACGGCGCCTCGTCGACCGCGCTGTTCGCCCGCTACCTCGGCCTTCTTGGACGCGATTGCCTCACCCACATCCCCGACCGGCTGACCGAGGGCTACGGCCCGAACCCGCAGGCGGTGCGCGACCTGCAGCGCCGCGGTGCTGGGCTGCTGCTGACGCTCGACTGTGGGTCGACCGGCTTCGAGGCGCTGGAGGCGGCAGAGACCATCGGTCTCGATACGATCGTCGTCGACCATCATCAGTGTGGCGCCCAGCTGCCGCCGGCCTACGCGCTCGTCAATCCGAACCGCCAGGACGATCTGTCCGGCCTCGGGCATCTGGCGGCGGTCGGCGTGACCTTCATGGTCATTGTCGCGCTCACCCGCGAATTGCGGCGGCGCGGCACCTTTGCAACGCGCACCGAGCCCGATCTCCTCGGCCTTCTCGATCTTGTCGCGCTCGGCACGATCGCCGACGTCGTTCCCCTCGTCGGGCTCAACCGCGCCTTTGTGGTGAAGGGCCTCGTCGCGCTGCGCCGCCGAACGAACGTCGGGCTGGCCGCCTTGACCGCGGTCGCCCGGCTGAACGGCCCGGTGACGCCGTACCACCTCGGCTTCCTCATCGGGCCGCGAATCAACGCCGGCGGTCGCATCGGCGATGCCGGGCTCGGCGCACGGCTGCTCATCACCGACGACGCGGCCGAAGCCGAGGCGCTCGCCGCCGAACTCGACCGGCTCAACCGCGAACGGCAGACCTTGGAAGCGCTCGCGGTCGAGGCGGCCGACGCGCAGGTCGCCCTCGAAGTCGGCCCCGGCGGCGAGCCCGGACCGCTCGTCATCGCCCAATCCGACGACTGGCACCCCGGCATCGTCGGGCTGATCGCCTCACGGCTGAAAGAACGCTGGCGGCGTCCGGCCTTTGCGCTCTCCTTCGATCAGGGTGAGATCGGCGCCGGCTCCGGCCGCTCGATCGCCGGGGTCGATCTGGGGGCAGCCGTCAGGGCCGCGGTTGATGCCGGCATTCTGGCGAAAGGGGGCGGTCACGCCATGGCGGCGGGCCTCAGCGTGGCGCGGGACCGCGTCGACGATCTGAAGGCGTTCCTCGCCGAGCGCCTGGCGAGCACGGTTGCCGTCGCGGCGGCCGAGCGGTCGCTCCTCATCGACGGGGTGATGACGGCTGGCGGTGCCGGCGTCGAGTTCGTCGGCGGTCTCGATCGCGCCGGACCCTATGGCGCCGGCCACGCCGAGCCGCTGTTCGCCTTCCCGGCACACCGGATCGCCTTTGCCGACCCGGTCGGCCAGGGGCACGTGCGGCTGTCGCTTTCCTCCGGCGACGGGACAACTCTCAAGGCAATCGCGTTTCGCGCCGTCGGCGAACCGCTGGGCGACCTCCTCCTGGCTTCCCGTGGCCGGCCGTTACACCTTGCGGGCAGCCTGTCGCTGGACCATTGGCAGGGTGAACCGAAGGTGCAATTGCGCGTTGTGGATGCAGCCGACCCAAATCTCGGCATCGGCTGATGCCGGTGGGAGCAACCTGGCAGGGTAGAGGGAGGTGGGGGCAGCCTGACGGGGTGATGCATTGCGGCAACGCCTGGACGGAGACCGCGCCGCTGACGGTAAATTGCCTTGCTCCCGCCTTATCCCAGCGAATACTCACGAATTCGTTTACTCATACGTAACGAAGTTAGGTCGAACATCGCATTCTCGAGTTTGAGATGCAGGGGGCGAATTATGGCATTTACCGGCGATACCGCTGTCGCAGTCATGTCCGAGTCCAAACCAAAGTCCACCGAATCCGCCACCCTTCACGAGACTGGAATCTCTCCCTCCGACGCACGCCGGGTACGTATGGCCCTCGGTTTCATGGTGGTTGTCGCGCTCGTCGACGTCGTCCTCTATCTCCCGCGCCTGCTCTGATCGCGCCGGCTTGAGAGCCCGCTCGGATCGAGGCGATCCGAACGGCCGAGATGCTCTCGAGCGTTCGTCCCTGGAGTATTTCCTGATCGATCGGATGGTTCCGTCCAATCAGGAAATGCTCTGACGAATGGGGCTTGTGTGGGTGGATCCGGTCTGGCGGGTCGCCGACTGCAGGGCGTTGGCGCGAAGGCCCAATCAGCGCCCTGGAGCTCCAGGCGATGTTTGCGTGCGCATGACATGGCACAGCCGGTCTTGCTGCAAAGCCGGCGAGACCGGTGTGGACCGGGGTGTCCCGGCCGGCGCTGCGTGCGAGCCTCGGGCCGGAGCGTCACGCGCATACCGGCTGAAGCACTGGCCCGTCCGTCCGGCATGATCGCGAAATCAGGAAGCTCGGCTCCGGCGTGACGGCAATCGGGCCGACGCTGTTTCTCGGGCGATTTCGACCGCAACACCACTCGCGGCGCCCCGGCCAAGCCGTCGCCCGTTTCCACAGATGGACAGATGCGTCCCAGGTCGATCAGGCGCGCGATTGAGCTGCGCGCTGGCCCCGTCCGATGGTGTCGGGCGAAGCGTCCGGTCTCAGTTCAGCTGCATCGCCACGCCGGCAAGCACCAGCAGGCACAGCATGAGGGTGAGGTCGAACAAGCTGGGGCGTTCAAATCTGCCGACGAAGCGCATCAACTGGTGCACGGCCAATACCCGACGAATGACTGGATGGGATTTGGACGGAGAGGGCCGGTGCCCGCTCCTTGACGCAGCCTCTATAGGGGCCAATTGCGACGTTCGTGTTAAATCGAGCGCCATATTCCAAGAAATCTTGGCCGAATTGTTGCAGCACAGTCGCTTTCCCCAACACTTTTGCATTGGTGCCGTGCCGACGGGTGGGGGGCTGAACTTGCGGAACTCAGGCATGAGCGGAGAGCGCCGCCGGGCGGTCAGCCGATGGTCACGTCATCCTGGCGCAGGAGATCGGCGAAGGTGCTTGCCAGCATCTTCGCATCGGGATTGAGCGGCGAGCGGGCGACGTAGATGCCGCTCGCCAAGTCGGTGAGCTTGGGTAGTCCATGGCTGTCGCCGGCGAAACGACGACGATCGTCGTCCTCGAGGGAGCGCACCGGCAGGGCCGTGACGCCGAAGCCAGAGCGCCAGGCGGCCGTCAGGCTCGACAGGCTCTCGCCGGTATAGACGATCTCGTACGTGCGCTTGATGCGGGCGAGCGCGCGCATCATCTCCGAGCGGAAATAGCAGCCCTCGGGATAAACGACGAGCGGCAGCGGCCGGCTCGCCTCGGCGAAGAGTTCCGGCAGACCAATCCAGGCCAGAGGTTCCGACCAATGCACGCTGAGATCGTCCGAATCAGCCGCCTCGGCGACCGCGCAGACAAGGTCGAGCGAGCCCTCCCGCAGGCTTGCCAGCAATCGCGACGAGGAGTTGCGCGTCACCTCGAGGTTGAGCCTGCGCCGGCGCGGCCCGATGCGGTTCAGAAGCTTGGCGAGCAGGTATTCGGCGAATTCGTGTGCCATGCCGATGCGGATCGTGCTGGTGAACTCGCGCGACGTGAGCTTGGTGACAAGTTCGTCGTTGAGCGACAGGATGCGGCGGGCATAAGCCTCCACCACTCGCCCCGTGTCGGTGACGGTCTGGCCGCCGTTCTCCCGCCCGAATAAGGGGGCGCCAACGAGATCCTGCAGGCGTTTGATCTGCAAGCTGATGGCCGGCTGGGAGCGGCCGAGGTGCACTCCGGCCCGTGTGAATCCCTTCAGATCGATCACCGCGATGAAAGCTCTGAGGAGTTCCGTGGGTATGTTCTGCATCAAACGGCCCTTCCGCTCCGTTCGCCTCGTTCGCGTGATCGGCGCGCCGCTGCCTCGGCTGTGCCGCGCCAGCCGGCAGCGCTTGTCATCCAGGTGGCAACGGCAAAGGCATTTACCGTCGCACGAGCATATTGTACCGAACTTCGTCGGTCTGGAAGATTGCTCAGGATGCAGATGCCGTCAACTAATTATTATATTCAATAAATGATGCTCGGTCTTTGTGCGGTGTCGGAATGGGCGTTTCTATTTATAATACAAGTTATACATAAACAGCGATCGTCTAATATTCAAAATCTGTCAATGATTATTTAAGGAGAATTTACGTATTTGAATAGTAAATATCGATAACCGTAAACGATTTTGGCGGTTGAAGGCTGCCAATAGATGCAAGGGCAGAGGGAAATCTGGCACCCGCCCGCCCGAGTGAATTGCTTTGCATGGCCAGAATCAAGAGGCTTGTTATGCGTAAGATTGGTTACTTATTGTCGACTTTGCGCGGTTCTGGCTGATGTCGACATAATGCATACCAAAATTGCGATGGATCGTCCTCGTCTCATAACCAGAGATTGATCTGGTTCGAGGCCGCCACGATCTGGCTATTTGGTATCCCAATAACGCTGCGGTCGAATACCCCGATCTCAGGCGCAATATATCGGAGGATCAATGACATCTTCGCGTCGCCGAGCACCACCGCATGGCTTCGGACCTGCTGGAGCAGGATGCATTCGGCTGGAATAGCCGAGGCGTTCCATCTGAAAGCTGAATCACTGCTCTATCAAACGCTTAGAGCGCTGATTCAGCTGTCACACGAGTCCATGTGACAGCATCGCGCTCGAGATCGTGGCCCGCCCTGCCTAGCGACAGGCGCGCTGCAAGGTCCTGCCCGCAGCACTCCCCCACAGTCACGACGACAAGAAGCGCTGAGAATCGGGCCCGTCGCGCGGCCGAATGGAACAATCTGCAAATCCCTGAAGCCGCGTGGTCATGCCGGTCGGGCGGCCTCCTTCTGACCGGCACCTGGCCGCCACCGGTTACGGAGCGGGTGGCGTTGTTTCGGCGAGGCCCGCCAGACGGCTGGCCATGCCCGCCCTCAGGACCCGGTCGTTGGCGCCGCGCGCGATCGAGGGGACGATGAACACGTCCACCGGCAGCTTGTGCAGCCCGACGCGCTTGCCCTCGACCGCCGCCAGGAAGGCTGCGCGGCTGAAGCTGCGGGTAGGATCGGGCACGACCAGAGCGGCGACGCGCGCGCTGGTGGCGTCGGGGAACGGCACTGCCGCGGCGTCGGCGACGCCGTCGATCGATTTGTACAGCTCATCAAGCTGCCTCAGATCGATGCCGAGCCCGCCCGTGCCGGTCTGATCGCCGATCGGGCCTTTCAGCGCGTAGCGCGGCGGATGCGCCGAGACCAGTTCCGCCGCCAACCCGGTCGAGATCCACTGTTCCTCGACACTGAGCGCAACTGGCCGGCCGGTCGGCCCGAACACATGGTCGGGCACCATCGCGCCGCGCAGCTGCACTTCGCCGACGGTAGCCGACCGTTTCGCCGCCTCGCGCGCGCTGAGCGCCACCGCCTTCACCCGTGTCTCGAACAACAGCGGAGCAAAATCGGTATCCGACGGAGCACCGACCGCGCCGACGGGGAGCGGCGACGGCGCCTCCGGCTCAAGCCGAAGCCGCGCGATCAGCGCCAGTTCGCCGAGCGGGGTCAGATCGACAATGTGGTGGCCGCGCGGCATGATGGCATCGACCAGCCGCTCCGGCTGAACAACAAGCAGCATCGGCTCCTGGCGGAGCATGTCCAGCCGCTCCGAAAGCCGCCGGGCGAAGCGCTGCGGGATGAGGACGTGCGTCGCCGAGAATTCCGCCGCGGTTTCTGCGATGCGGTCGACTGATTGCGGCAGGCCGAGCACCAGAGTGCCGCAGGAGAGCAGCCACGGCATCAGCGCGCCGCCGAGCGCGGCAAGGTTCGCCAAGCCGAGCGGCACCAGGATGACCGCCGCGTGGTCGACCTTCGCCTCCAGAAGCGTCATCAGCCCGGCGGCGATCCAGTGGTTGTGGGCGCGGGCGAGCGGTACCGGCGCGGCGCCGTTCTGCATCACCGTCCAGGCGATCGAAGCGGCGTGATCGGCCGCATTGCCCTTGCGGACGATGTTCGGCGCAGAGCCGAGCCCCTCCGTCTCGTCGAACACGCGGTCCAGATCGATGACGCCGTCGGGAACGTGGCCGCCGGAGGCAAACACGAAGCGGATGTGGAACATTTCCGCCGCGACGTCCCTGAGCCGCTCGCCATGCAATTCGCCGATCGTCTCGGCCACCGTGGCGATCGCTTTGGCGCTGACCTGGGAGAGGGCTTCGATCACCTCTGCCTCGCGCCAGGCGAGCGGCATCGGCGCGACGATCAATCCGGCGCGGATGGCGGCGAACAGCACGACCACGGCATCGGTCGTCGGCGGCATTTGCAGGCCGATGACCGAATCGGGTGCCAGCCCGAGGCCAGCGAAGAACGCGGCGAGCGTCTCGACGCGTTGATCGAGCTGGCGATAGGTCAGTTGCTGCGGCCGGCCGGAGGTCCATTCGGAGCGGTCGGAAAAGTCGGCGACGGCGAGCTTGTCGGGCTTTGTCGTCGCGTTCTTTTCCAGGATCTGGTCAAGCGTCACCCGCCCCCATACGCCAGTCGCCAAGTGCGCGCGGCTGGTATCCTCTCGCGTGACAATCATTTCAAGTCTCCCGGGCGTTCCCACCAGGCCGGCGTAACGGCTCCGAACAGCGACACTGCCTTGGGATGATCGATTCTCGCCCAGTGCGCAATCCATTGCTCGGGCAAGTGGAACAATGGCACGACGTAGTAGCCCGATAACAGCACGCGATCGAGCGCACGGGCGCCTGCGGCGAGGTCATCGCGCGTTCGTGCCCCGACCAGCGCCTCAATGGCCCGATCGGCCGCTGGCGATTTCACCCCCGGCAGATTGTACGACCCCTCGCGGCCCGCCGCCTCGCTGGTCCAGCGATGCCGCTGCTCGTTGCCCGGCGACAGCGATGACGCCCAGGTCCACATCGTCATGTCGAAATCGAAGGTCTTGCGCCGCTTGTCGTATTCGGCGGCATCGACGGTCCGGACCGAAGCCTCGATGCCGACCATCTTCAAGGTGCGCTGATAGCCGAGCGCGACGTGCTCCTGTTCGCGCGTCTGCGTCAGGATCTCGAAACTGAACGGCTTTCCGGTCGTCCCCGCCTTCAACTGCCCGCCGTCGAGCTTGAAACCGGCGGCGATGAGGAGGTCGAGCCCAGCCTTCAGGGCGACACGGTCGCGTCCCGAACCGTCGGTCTGCGGCGGGCGCCACGTTCCGACGAGAAACTCCGGCGCCACTGCGCCGGGCTCGGCCGCGAGGAGGGTCTTTTCCGTCTCGCTCGCGGCAACCCCGAGCGAAGACAGATCCGATCCCTGGAAGTAGCTCCCGGTCCGGGCATAGAGGCCATAGTACAGGTTCTTGTTGGCCCATTCGAAGTCGAACAGGCGGACGAGCGCCTGCCGCACCCGTCGGTCGTCGAAGGGCGGGCGCCGAGCGTTCATGGCAAAGCCGGTCATCGGCTTCGGCAGGCCGGAGCGGAACGCTTCCTTGACCACGCGTCCTTCGGCGAGTGCCGGGAAATCGTAGGCCTGCGACCAATGCGCCGGATCGGCCTCCTCGACGAGGTCGATATCGCCCTTTTTGAAGGCTTCGAACAGGTTAGTGGCGTCGCGATAGTAGTCGTAGCGGATCTCGTCGAAGTTGTAGAGCCCGCGGCGGACGGCCAAGTCCTTGCCCCAGTAGTTGGGGTCCCGCTTCAGTGTCACCCGGCGGCCGGCATCGACGTCAGCCACCACATAGGGGCCGGAGCCGATGGGCCGTTCGAGCGTGGTGCTCTCGAAGCTGGCCGGATCGGTGCTGTGTTTCGGCAGGATCGGCATTAGCCCGAGAATCAGTGGCAATTCGCGGTTGGCCTCGCCCTTGAAGGCGAACAGCACACCGCGATCGCCAACCCGGGAGACCTCGGCGACATCGGCGTAATTCGCCTTGAACGAGGGATAGCCGTGCTCCTTCAGGAGATTGAAGGAGAAGATGACATCCTCGGGCGTGATCGGCACGCCATCGGAGAAATGGGCCCGCGGGTCGATTTGGAAGGTCACCCGGCTGCGGTCGTCGGGCACGTCGACGCTGTCCGCAACGAGTGCATAGAGAGTGAACGGCTCGTCGTAGCCGCGCACCATCAGGCTCTCGTAGACATTGTCGTCGGCGATGCCGCCTCTAAGGCCCGACGCCGCATTGCCCCTGACGATGAACGGATTGAGGCTGTCGAAACTGCCGAGCACACCGCGTGTCAGCCGGCCGCCCTTCGGCGCGTCCGGATTGGCATAGGCAAAATGGGTGAACCCAGGTTTGTACAGCGGTTCGCCATGCATGGCGATCGCGGCGCGCGGTTCTGCGGCCGCCGGCCCGGCCGACACCAGGGCGCCGAGCATCAGACCGAGTGCGGCGAGGACGACAGGCCTGCGGCAAGCAGGAGGAAGGCAGTCCGACCGCGGTATGGCCATGGCTTCGACGTCCGTCTTCGACTGGTGAGTCTCAACCGTCAGGATAGCAACACCGGCGGTCGCGGCGAAGCCATGCCGGCACATTTCCGCGGCACAGTCCCCGGCAATCGGCACTCGGCGTTGGGCCGGCGCCCTCACGCCTCGCCTCTGTCAGGCGCTGCCATTGCGACATTGCCGCACCACGGCAACTGCCGCCGGTAAATGGCGAACTGTCCGCGGCCACTTCCGGCTGGAAATGCGCCGCTCAAGAGGGTAAGGAACGGCGCGGTTGGCCTGAGGAGACCATGGTGTCGCCGCAATTGCCGACCACCACGAAGGCCGCATCGGCATGGGTGTTGGTGGCGCGATTGCAGCGCCGTCCATCGCGATGGCCTTGATCGCTTAAATCTTCTATTCTGAGTTGGGGAAGACTTTCCATGGCCAAGAGGTTTGCGCAGATCTTCGATCTCACGTCGGCCCGCTTCGTGTCCGTTCTGGCGTTGACGGCGATGACGACGGTCGGCGGCTTCGAAGCCAGGCTCGCCTATGCGCAGGATGCGACCAATCCGCCGGTGGTGACGCCGGCCGCCCCGAAGCCGGCAAAGCCCGCGACGCCGGCGAAACCCGCCACCCCGGCGAAACCCGCGGATGCTCCGGCCAAGACCGATGCTCCGGCACCGGCTCCCGACGCGCAGAATCAGCCCAATCTGTGGGTGAAGCTGTGCTCGAAGGATACCGACCAGAAGTCCGTCTGCCTGACGGCGCAGGAGCTGCGCGACGAGCGCGGCCAGGTCATTGCCTCCGTCGCATTGCGCGAGATCGACACCGACGCGACCAAGCGGACGCTGCTGATCGCCGTGCCGCCCATGGTGCTGATCCAGCCCGGCCTGCGCGTCTCCGTCGACAAGGGCAAGCAGGAAGAGGGCAAGTACACCATCTGCTTCCCCAACGCCTGCTACGCCGAGGTTCCGGCAACCGACCCCTTCATCCAGCAGATGAAGAAGGGCCAGGGCCTGTTCGTCGTTGCGCTCAACACCCAAGGCAAGCCGGTCACCTTCCCGATCCGCCTGTTCGGCTTCAAGCCGACCAACGAGGGCCCGGGCGTCGACCCGAACCAGGCCGCCAAGCAGAGCCAGGATCAGCAGCAGCTGCAGCAGGAGCTGCAGAAGCGCGCCGACGAAGCAGCCAAGAAACTCTCCGACGCTCCGAACGCGCCCGCAGCTACGCCGGCCCCCGCGCCGGCGCAGTAAATCCCGGCCGACGGCCTGCCGTTCTCCCTATCGAAACGTGCAACGGCGCCCCAGCGGGCGCCGTTGTCGTTTGATCGTCCTGCATGAGTGTCATTCGGGCTGCGCTCGCGGTAAATGGCGTTCGGGGCAGAAAGCGGGATTGCTGCGCCCCGCTTCCTGCCGCGCGCCGCCTTACCTATTTCCGCTTGTCGATCATGGCCCGCAAGTCGGAGTAGGCGCCGGCGAAGGGCGAGAAGGCGAAGCGCACCGTGTGTTTGCCGGCCGGCACCGCCACGGCGCGGAACAGGACGTTGGCGCGCAACAGGTCGGCCTGTTTTCCGTCGACGAAGACATCCCACCAGCGATGATAGACGTCGTTCAGCACCAGGTAGCCGGCCGCAGGCGCGTCGACCGAGATGACGACCTCGGTATTGCGGTAGGAGGTAATCGCGACGGCGTGCGAGAGGTCGGCCTCGGCCGCCGCTGGCGCGTCTGCCTTCGATGCTGTTTCGAGCAGCACCGTCTTCTCAGGGTTGAAGCCGGCCGGCCAGTTGCCGGTCTCGATGATCCGCTCGAAGTCCGCCGTCTCGGCCTTGCCGACGAAGAGGACGCGCGGCAGCGCGCGCGGGTTCTCGTAGATCCACACGCCCTTGTCGGCAGAGACGAGCTTCAGGTCGCTCGGCCGCTGCATCGCATCGACGCCGTCCATGACCTTGCCGAGGTCGGCCGACCAGCTCTGCACCGGATGCGGAGCGCACAGGAGAATGGTCTCGACCGGCGCGCCGAGGGCGATCCACCTGAGGCCAAGCATGTCGGCCAGGAGCGAGCGGTAGGACGGGAATAGCGGTGCGGAGAAATTGCGCTGCTCCGGTACGGCGACGTGGTCGCGTGCGCCGGTGGCGTCCTGGTACATCTTGATGCGTAAGGGATTGTAACCGAGCGTGTTGTCGAGACGATGGATCATCGAGATGTTCGGCCAGTGGAAGCCGAGGCCGGTGAGTTCGACGCGGTCGCGGCGCGGGCCGACGGCGTCGGCGGCTGTATGCGACTTCAGGAACGCGATCGTCGGATCCTTGGTGTCGAAGCGCATGGCGTCGAACATCGCCGGCGGATAGGCGGTCGATTCGTTGTAGACGGTCGAGAGGTCGGTCTCGCTCGGCAGCCGGCCGCTGATCTGGTAGCCGAGATCGAAGGCGGTGAAGGCCGCCAGGATGAGGGTGGCGAGAACCTTCGAGCGCTGCCCTTCGAACCGGGCGAAATGAAGCGCGACGATCGCTCCGACCCAGGTGACGATCGTCTCGATCGACGGTCTGATCGCCTCGTTCACCCGATGGGCGTGCTTGGCGAACAGATAGGGCAGCACGACGAGGACGAGCGCGGTGACGATCAATTGCCAGACGCGGGCACCGAAGCGGGCCTTCGGCATCTCGTCCGACAGCCATCGATGCGTCAGCCAGCCACCGATCAGAGCGACTAGAAAGCCGACGAGGAAGGTGGCATCCGCCGGTCGGCGGTAGAGGCTCACGCCGGGGAAATGGTCGTAGAAGAAGCGGAAGGCCGGCGTGTACCAGCCGATGGTGTAGAGGCAGGCGACGACGAGTGCCGCGGTGAAATAGAGGATCTCGCGGTTGAGGAGCTGCCGGCGGGCGAGACCCCACATTAGAATGGCGTAGGCCGGGATCATGCCGGCGTAGACGTCCGCCATGTTGCGGGCGATGTAGAGCGTGACGCCGAAGGCTGCGCTCGGCGGCCCCCAGAAGTCGACCTTCGGATCGTGCAGCCGCATGCCGAACAGGTCGGCGTTGATGAGGGTGATGAAGGAGACCGGGTGCATCGAGGCGATGCCGGCACCCGAAAAGTCGATGGTCGGCCGGTTGGAGTTCCCGGCGAGAATATAGGTGAGGACAACCGGCACGGTGACGACGGCAAGTCCACCGATCAGCCCGCCGAGGAGGGGCAGGATGCTGCCGGGAATGCGAACGAGCGGCTTGCGGCCGAGAAGGTAGCTGGCGGCGTAACCGACGAGACAATAGACGCTGAGGAGCGCCACCTGGTCGCGCCCGAGCGCCAGGAAGCCGGCGGTGACGCCGGCGAGGATGCCCCACAGGAAGGATCGCCGGTCGAGAGCGCGGTGGAGGAGAAACAGCACCACCGGCAGCATCGAGATGCTCATCACCTGGCCGGTGTGTTGCAGCCGCCAGGCCGCCGCGCCGCCGAAGGCAAACGACAGCGCCGCCACCGCGGCACCGGCCGGATGCCAGCGCCGGTCGTGGAAATAGCCGGCGAGCGCCAGGGCTCCGAGCCCGAGCGAGGCGAAGACGGTGGCATCGAGCGCGGCTGGGCTCGGCTGATGGTCGAATAGCGCCATGAGGAGAAAGGCCGGCACGAAGATCAGCGACTGCGGATCGGACACCTGCGGCCAGCCGGCAAATGTATAGGGGTTCCAGAACGGGCTGTCGCCGGCGCCGATCGAGGAGGCCAGGAAGTCGAACTGCGGCAGGAAATGCGCCTTGGCGTCCCAGGGTATCGTGTAGGCGCCGCTGACCCACGGCCATGCGAGATAAAGCCCGGCCAGGATCAGAATGACGGCAACGGCCGGAAATGTGGACTTCGGGCGGGGATGGGCTTCAAGCGACATGGCTGTTCACGGGGCTCGGTGAATATGATCTCGGCGGCAATAAGATGAATGGTTTGGAGACCTTCATCCTGAGGCGCGAGCGTCAGCGAGCCTCGAACGACGAAGGGCGACAAATACGTGCTCTTCCGCGGCGCGCCAAGTCCGCCTATGTCCTTCATGGTTCGAGGCTCGCGGGTGCTCGCACCTTAGCATGAAGGGTCTTCCGCGCGCTGCCCCGGCCGTTCCCGGCGTGTCGGCCCGACTATTCCCCCCCGCCGAGGTCCGGCGCAAGCGGCGTTTCAGGATCGTCGACGACTGTCGGGTCGGCCGGGGAATCGGAAAAGCCGAGGGTCTCCTGCACCAGGTAGAGCGGGCGCCGCTTCACCTCGGAATAGACGTGGCCGAGGTACTCGCCGATGATGCCGAGGCCGATCAGCTGCACGCCAGCCGAGACGAGAACGGCGACGATGATCGACGGATAGCCGGGTACGTCCGCGCCGAAAATCAGCGTGCGCACGACGATGAAGGCGCCGTAGAACAGGCCGACCAGCGAGAACAGCATGCCGATGTAGCTCCAGACACGCAACGGAAGCGTGCCGAAGGCCGTGATCGCGGTCACCGCCAACCGCGCCAGCCGCAGGAACCCGAAATTCGAAGTCCCGGCATGGCGGGCTTCCACTTCGAGCGGGATGGTGGTGGTGCGGAAGCCGGCCCAGGCGAGCAGCCCGCGGTTGAAGCGGTTGCGCTCGGGCATGGCCAGAAACGCATCGACCACCCGACGGTCGAGCAGGAGGAAGTCGCCGGTCTCGCGATCGATCTTCACTTCGCTCATGAAGTCGAACAGCTTGTAGAAGGTGGCACTCAAGGTCGAACGCAGCGCACCGCCGCGGTCGAGCCCGACGCGGCGGGCGTAGACGATGCCGAACCCTTCGCGCGTCCACGGCTCCATCAGCGCCGGAATGCCTTCCGGGATGTGCTGCAGGTCGGAATCCATGATGACGACGCAGGCGCCCGACGTACGGGCAAGACCGGCGGTGACCGCGATCTCCTTGCCGAAGTTGCGCGACAGGCTGACCACTTTGAGCCGCGGATAGGTGCGGCGCAGCTGCTTGAGCCTGGAGAGTGTATCGTCGGTAGAGCCATCGTCGATGGCCACCATCTCGTAGGGGCCGATCTTCTCCAGGACCGGCACAAGGCGCTCGAACAGCCGCGCCAAACCGCGCGACTCGTTGCGCATCGGCAGGACCACGCTGATCAGCGGCCGCTCGGCCGAGCCGTCGACCAGACCGTCTGCACTCACCGACATGTCGTATCCTCTCGCCTTCAATCCCGGTCAGTTACGAAAGATTCCAGGCTTTGTCCACGACGCTCGGCCGTCTTGGTCAACGTCGGCATCGGGGCGCCGCCACTTCTGGCCGATCGCCGTGCCGATCCGCCAACGTTACTTGCCGGGTGGCACGATGGCGCCGTCGCTGCAGCGTCGGGAGGACTTCGAGATCGCGGCGGATCCGCTCATTCGATGGTTGCCCACGCCGGATGCCGGGACTAAGGGAATGCTCCAGGGGGCCATCGACGGCGCGAATACAGTCATGAAGGACGGTCATGCCCGGGTTGGGAATCCTGCAACTCTGCGCCGATGATTTCGGCCTGTCGGAAGGGGTCGATCGCGGCATCCTCGCGCTTCTGTCCGAGGAACGCCTGTCGGCAACCTCCTGTATGGTCGCCGGCCCGATGCTCGAAACCCATGCCGGCGCGCTGCTGGCGCTTGCCGACCGCGTCAATATCGGCTTGCACCTGACGTTCACCGACCTGCCACCGCTCGGGCTGATGCCGTCGATGAGCCCCGACGGCGTTCCGCCGACGCTTTCGACCCTCATGCGCCGCGCATTCATCCTGTCGCTCGACTACGCTGAGATCGCGGCCGAGATCCGACGGCAAGCCGCACGTTTCAAGGCCGTTTTCGGGCGAGCGCCGGATTTCGTCGACGGCCATCAGCACGTCCACATTTTTCCGGTGTTTCGGCGGGCGCTATGGGCCGCATTCGATGACGGCACCTTCGCCCGCACGACAGCTGTGCGCGATTGCCATGAATCGGCCGCAGCGATCGTCAGACGCGGCATCGAGGTCAACAAGACGCTGTTCATCTCCGCCCTGGCGCTTGGGATGAAGGGGGCGGCGCGCCGCCGCGGCGTGCCGGTCAACGACAGTTTCCGCGGCGTGACCGCTTTCCACGACGACCGGGACTTCGGCGTGACCTTCCGCCCGTTCCTCACCGGTGCCGGCAGCCAGCCGCTTGCCATGTGTCATCCCGCCATGCCCGGCTTCGAGCCGCACCCGAGCGACGTGATCGCCGCCGCGCGCGTGCGCGAGTTCGCCTATTTCTCCTCCGATCGCTTTCTCGCAGATCTGGCCGCCGCCGGGCTGCGCATTGGCCGCCGGAACGGCTGAACGGACCTTCGGCACCGGCTCAACGCCTGTCGGGCAGCCCCGCCAGGCCGCATGCGAAGGCCGAGTGGGCTGTCACTACAGAAATGTCTATGTATGACAACGCGGTGACGCCCCACTTCGCGCTGATGTTAGCCATTTGTTAACGATGGCGGTCAGCATAATCGCGCTCCGGGTGTAGACGTGACTCGGGGGCGGTGCGGGGGATACAATGACGGCGAGCGGGCGGATCCTCGTGATCGAGGAGCGGTCATGCGCGGAGACGAACCGGCTGTGGGAGGCCGTGCGCGAAGCAGGCTACGAACTCGTCACCATGCCGCTTGGCCGAACGCTCGAACAGGCCACCTCGGCGCAGCGCCCGGATGTCGTCCTTCTCAACATGATCGCCGCCGAAATGGGGGCCGAGCGCAACCGTTATCTCGACGTCGTGTCGCGCCTCTCGATGTCCGGCAGCGCCCGCCGTCTGCCGGTGATCGGTGTCGGCGACACGTCTGAACAGCAGCGGCCGATCGGCATGTCGGCGGTTCTGTCGCGCCCGCTGTCGGCGGCGCGGCTGATCGGCCGCATCGCCTCGCTGTCGCGGCTTGCCGCGATGCAGGCCGAACTGCGCCGGCGGATCGAGACCGGCGGTCGCTTCGGCCTCGAGATTCCCAGTCTTGAAAGCGGCATCGCCGACGGCGATGCCAGCGTACTGGTCGTGGGCCGCGGCAAGCGCTATTTCGCGCTGGAGACGTCGCTCTCCCGCACGGCGACGCTGACCGGCGCCTTCACGCTCGCCACTGCGCGTGACTATCTGGCGCGGCGGTCCTTCGACCTCGTCATCCTCGACATGGACATCGCCGAGGCGACCGAGGCGACGGCCGAATTCCGACGCAATCCGGCCCATTTCACCCTGCCGATCTTCGCTTTTGCCGAGCCGGAGCAGGCGGACGAGATCGAGGCCTGCTATCGCGCCGGCATCAGCGACCTGATTGTCGGTTCGTTCGACCCACGCGAATTGGCCGAGCGGGCGCATGCCGCCGTGGTGGAGAGCCGGCTGCGCGAGCAATTGAAGGCGGTCTATTCGAAGGCGCGCCACCTCGCATCAAACGATGCGCTGACCGGCCTGTTCGCCCGCGGCTACCTGATGGAGCATATGACGCGGCTGGTGCGCGAAGCGCGACGCTCGGGCGATCGTTTCGCTCTCGTCGGTTTCTCCGTCGCCGACCTCGCCGATCTCAACAGACGGCACGGCTATGCCGGCGGGGATGCCGTCTTGCGCCAGGTCGGCATGCTCATCGCCCGGTTGGTGCGCGGCGAGGACTTGGCGGCACGCGTCGGCGGCGACCGCTTTGCGCTCCTGTTGCCACTGGCTGGTTACGAAGAGGCGCTGAGGGCCTCCGAGCGGATCACCGCCGTGGTGCGTATGACGCAGTTTTCCGTTGCCGACGGCGTCGGCCCGACGACGGTCGACCTCGATGTCGGCCATGCCGTGTGGACCGCCAGCGACGATGCGGAATCGATGCTGGCCCGCGCCTTCGGCCCGCAGGTGCGGAGCTAGCCAGCTCCGCCCGGACGGATCCATTCAAACGTCAGGGGCTGGCTGCTGGGGGCGGGCGGCACGCTCAATCTGCATTTCAGATCAAGCCACGGCCGTTCGCGCACCATCCAAGCCCACGTCTCGTCGCAGGCGTTACCACCCCGCCGGGGCGTGGCTGGTGTCGCTTGGCACCAGCGGGAAATTGGCATTTTGCCGAGACGGGAAGCCGATATATGGTGCCGGCGAATGGTGGGTGCTGCAGCTGGCGCCCCAGAGCCGCGCGCGGGATGCCGGCAGCCGGAAGGTCGCGATGCACGTCCTCTTTCATGCCGAACAACTTGCGTTGCGCGGAACCGAAACGGCGGTATTCGACTACGCCCGCTACAATGAGGAAGTGCTCGGCAACCGCTCGACGATCGTTTATCAGCGCACCAGCCCCAGAAACATTCCGGCCGTGGTGGAGCGGTTCGCGGCCCGATTTGCGCTCGCCGGCTACGACGGCTTCGGCGAGATCGACGCCATCGCCGAGCGGGAGCGGGCCGACCTGTTCTACATCTTGAAGTCCGGCAAGAACGACGGCCGCGTCGTCCGGAGTTGCCCGACAGCCGTGCATGCAGTCTTCGCCAAGTCGCCACGCCAGCGCCACGGCGACCGCTATGCCTTCGTGTCGGAATACCTTTCGCAGAAATGCTCCGGCGGCCGCATTCCCTTCGTGCCGCATATGGTCGACCTGCCGGCCGTCGACGACGATCTGCGCGCCGAACTCGGAATCCCCGCCGATGCGACCGTGCTCGGCGGTTACGGCGGCAACGAGTGCTTCGATATCCCCTTTGTCCACAAAGCTGTGGCACGCACGCTCGAAAACCGTTCGGATTTGTGGTTCCTGTTTATGAACTTCAACCGATTCATCAACCACGAGCGGGCGATCTTTCTGCCCGGCAATTCGGACAGGGCCTTCAAGGCCAAGTTTATCAATACGTGTGACGCCATGTTGTATGCTCGCACGGATGGAGAGACTTTCGGTTTGGCGTGTGGAGAGTTCTCTATCCGTAATCGCCCGATCATGGCATATGCATTTTCAAAGGAAAAATGCCACATTGATATTCTCGGTAGTAAGGGCCTGATCTATAGAAACCAGCGCGATCTCGAGACGATGGTGCTGGGCTTTTCGCGGGAGCAGGCGCGGGCCGGGGACTGGGATTGCTACAGCCGGCGCTTCAATCCGAAGTCGGTCATGGAGATTTTCGAGCGTGAATTCATTCTCGGCGGGGCCGCGGTACCGCAGCCGGCACATGGCTGGCGCGGACTTTTCAACCTCTGGGGCTAGGGAGGCACGGTGACGTCGACCCGTCTGCCCGTCTCGGCTTACGTAATCTGCTACAATGAAGCGGATTACATCGAGAATTGCATCAGAAGCCTGAAGCAGTGTGCCGAGATCATCGTCGTCGATTCAGGCTCGTCCGATCAGACGATCGCCATTCTGGAGCGGCTGCAGGCCGAGGGCTTGCCGCTGAGGATCGTGCATCAGCCCTGGCTCGGCTACGCCCGGCAGAAACAACTGGCACTCGATCTGTGCGGTGAACCCTGGTGTCTCAACCTCGATGCCGACGAACGGCTTGACAAGGATCTGCGGGCCGAACTGCCAGCGCTCATCGCTGCGCCAGCGGATGTCGAAGCCTGGCGCATTCTCCGTCGCCCCTATCTGATCGGCCACGGCTACGTGCCGGCCGGCACCGGCGATCGTGGTCATCCGCGGTTGGTGCGCAAGGGGAAAGCGAGCTACGACCTGAACCTCAAGGTGCACGAGAGCCTCAGGGTCGCCGGTCGCGTCGAACTGGCCAAGCGCGGCGGTATCCTCCATTACCGTCCGCTGCCGATCGGTGAGCAGATCGTCAAGGAAGCCAAATACGCCTCGCTGAAGGCGATGCAGAAGTTCGCCGGCGGTAAACGCAGCAACATCGTGCGGCTTGTCTTCACGCCGCTCGTCTGGCTGTTCCGCTTCAGTTTTCGCTACCGGCTGTATCGCTATGGCGCGAGCGGCTTCATCCAGGCCGGAACGAGCGCCATCTATGCCTTCCTGACCGAGGCGAAGATGCTGCAGCTCGAAGCGGCTGAACGTCGTCCCGATCGTGACGAACCCAAGCTGAGGGGTGTCACGATCCGTCCCGACGGCGGATCGGCCAGCTCTGACACCGCCACGCGGACGCAGGGCACGCCCCTCCCTGTCTCGGCCTTCATCGTCTGCAAGGACGAGGCCGGCTTCATCGAAGATTGCATTCTGAGCCTCAAGGACTTTGCCGAGATCGTGGTGGTCGATTCCGGCTCGACCGACGGTACGCTCGAGATTCTCGCCCGGCTGCGCGATGTCGATGGCTGGCCGATCCGCCTGATCTCGCATGACTGGCTCGGCTACGCCGGGCAGAAGCAGTTCGCGCTCGGTGAGTGCCGCCAGACGTGGTGCTTCAACATCGACGCCGACGAGCGTATCGATTCCGACCTGCACGAGGCGCTCGCTGGCCTGCTCGCCGCGCCGGACGATATCGTCGGCTGGCGTGTCGGACGACGCGCCTATCTCGTCGGTTACGGCTTCGCGCCCCTGTCGACGCACGAGCGCCATGTGCTCCGCCTCGTGCGCCGCGGCCACGCCGCCTTCGATCTGAAGACCGCCGTGCATGAGGGGATGGTCCCCGACGGGCCGGTCGGGATCGCCAAGCGCGGCCGCGTGATGAACTACAGGCCTCTACAGATCGACGAACAGATCCTGAAAGAGAACAAATACTCGACCTTGAAGGCGGAGCAGCGTTTCGGCGAAGGCCGCAAGCCGCAATCCTGGCGGCTCGTCATCTCGCCTGTGCTGTATTTCGTCCGCGTCTACGTCAGTAACCGCTTTTTCCTGAGCGGCCGGGCCGGATTCATTCTGGCGATGACGGCTGCGATCTATGCATTCCTGACCGAGGCCAAGCTCGTCCAGCGCCATATCCTGGGCGAGCATCCGAGCCATGACGACATGGACGGCGAGGTCCTGTGAGCGTGCGCCATCCGCCGCTCATCTTCGCGTGATCGGTGGCGGCCAAGCCGTTCCCGCCGTTGCGAAACGGCGCGCCAGCCGCTACCCCACGCCCAGACCCTGTTTTGCGCGAGGCGCCGATGTCCCAAGGAAACACCCTCACCATTGACGTCGTTTCCGACGTCTGCTGTCCCTGGTGCTATCTCGGCAAGCGCCGGCTCGACAAGGCGCTCGCCGAACTCGGCGACCTCGATCTGACCGTGACCTATCGGCCCTACCAGCTCGATCCGACGATTCCAGCCGAAGGCTACGACCGCAAGGCCTACATGGCGGCGAAATTCCCAGATGCCGGGCAGCTGCGGGCCGTACACGACCGTCTCGCCGAATTCGGCCGAGCCGACGGGATCAATTACGACTTCGACGCGATCGAGAAGGCGCCGAATTCGCTCGACGCGCATCGCACCTTGCGCTGGGCGCTGGCCGAGGGTCGGCAGGCAGAGCTGAAGGAGCGGCTGATGTCGCTCTACTGGACCAAGGGGGCCGATATCGGCGACATCGCTGTACTGGCCGCCGCTGCGGCCACGGTCGGCATGGACGGGGCGGCGGTGGCGCGCCGGCTCAACTCGGACGAAGATCGCGCCGCGGTTCAGGACGAGATCGCCAGCTACCAGCGCATGGGCGTCCGTGGCGTGCCGACCTTCATCCTCGACAGCAAATACGCCGTCTCCGGCGCGCAGGAGGTCGCCACTCTCGTCGCCTCCATCCGCGATGTGGCGGCGGAGAAAGCGCGAGGGTGACCCGGGGCGGGCGGCTCCTCCTCAGTTCATCCGGCGTTCGCGGGCGTGCAGTCGACCTTCCGAATCCTCGATGAAGCTCACCTCGACCTGGGGGTGGCGCAGGGGCTCGCCGGATTCGTCGATCACCAGGTTCTGTTCCGAAACGTAGGCGACGTACTCCGTTTCGGCGTTTTCAGCGTAGAGGTGATAGAACGGCTGGTCTTTGCCCGGCCGCACCTCTTCCGGGATCGACGACCACCATTCCTCGGTGTTGCTGAACGTCGGGTCCACGTCGAACACGACGCCGCGGAACGGATAGACCCGATGGCGCACGACCGCCCCGATCGGGAATTTGGCTAACCGGACTTTGCCGCTGTCGAAGTGCATGTGACTGACCATCGCGTGCCGGCCAGTCCAGGCGACTAACGAGCCTCCCGAACGATTTGGCCGAGGTCGGATCGATCCGAACTTCCAACTGGCAAGAGTATAGACCGCAAATTCACCTGCTCAAATGCCATATCTCAAAGCGAGGTCGGGATCCTTGCTTACGACCAAACGCGCAAGATCGACGATCACCTTGGCCTGTTTCCAGGTGGCGTCGTCCTGCATCTTGCCGTCGATCATCACCGCGCCCGAGCCGTCGGGCATGGCTTCAAGGATGCGCAGGGCGAATTTGACCTCGCTCGGTTCGGGCGAGAACACCCGTTTGGCGATGTCGATTTGGCTCGGATGCAGCGTCCAGGTGCCGAGGCACCCCATCAGGAAGGCGTTGCGGAACTGCGCCTCGCAGGCCTGGCCGTCGGAGAAGTCGCCGAACGGCCCGTAGAAGGCCTTGATGCCGGCAGCTTGGCAGGCATCGACCATCTTGGCGACGGTGTAGTGCCAAAGGTCCTGTTGATGCCGAGCGCGGGGCGCTGGCGCCTCCCCCCCGGCTGCCGCATCCGCCAGCACCACATAATCCGGGTGGCCGCCGCCGACCCGTGTCGTCTTCATGCCGCGCGACGCGGCGAGGTCGGCCGGGCCGAGGCTCATGCCGTGCATGCGCGGCGAAGCGAGGGCGATGGCCTCGACGTTGTTGACGCCCTCGGCCGTCTCCAGGATGGCGTGGATGAGGATCGGCCTGGAAATGCCATGCCGCGCCTCAAGTTGGGCGAGCAATTGGTCGAGATAGTGGATGTCCCAGGGGCCCTCGACCTTCGGCAGCATGACGACATCGAGTTTGTTGCCGACAGCCGCCACGATCTCGGTGATGTCATCGAGCATCCACGGCGAATTGAGGCAGTTGATGCGCGTCCATAGCCCCGCGCCGGTCGCGGCGAAGTCGGTTGCCCGCGCCATCTCGATGAAGCCGGCCCGTGCCGCAAGTTTCTGATCTGCAGGTACCGCGTCCTCGAGGTTGCCGAGCACGACGTCGACGTTCTTCGCCAGCTCTGCGACCTTCGCCCGGACCTTCTCGATATGGGGCGGGACGAAGTGAATCATCCGCTCGAGCTTCACCGGAAGCTCGCGGCAGGGAGTGGGGGCGCCGATGGCGAGGGGCTTGAAGAAGGCGCGCGGGCTTTTCATGGTGCGGGCTCCTCCGGGCATCGCGCTGAAGATCGGCAACCGGTCTTCGGCTCGAGCGATGCCCGCTTCTGTGGCTGGGGAGTTGTTTCCTCAGCGAAGCCTTGCCGCCAACGGCGCTTCCCCCGCAACTAGTCTTTAGTTCGGCCGACCAGCGCCTCTTCCTCGTCGGACAGCCGCCACTTGCGGTGGGTCCACAGCCACTGCTCGGGATGGGCGCGGATCCATCGCTCGAACACTTCGGCCAGCCGTTTGGTCGCGACCTCGATGTCGGCGTTGCGGTCGCTGGTGTGCGGCACCTGCACCAATTCGATCTGGCCGCGGAAGTGGACGCCGTCGGTGCGGTAGCTGCCGGCGGCGACGAGCGGCGCCCCGGTCATGCGCGCGACGAAGGCGGCAAACGAATTGGCCGAGGTTGGCGCGCCGAAGAAGTCGAGGAAGACGCCGGAATCGTCCTTGAGGTCGGAGAGGACCGCGAGCGTGCCGCCCGCCTTGACCAATTGCAGCAGCTGTCGGGCGATATTGCCGTGCGGCCGCCGGCAATAGAGGCCGCCGGGATAGACCTTGCTGCGCTCCCGGAACATGATTTCTTCAACGAGCGGATTCGACAGCTGCCGATAGACGCCGGCCGGTTTGACCCCGAGCGCATTGAGGGCGCAGGCGTTCGCCTCCCAATTGCCCTGGTGCAGCGAGGCAAGGACGAGACCGCCGCCGCCGTTGGCCAGATGCGTGATGAGTTCGGACTGGTGGACGTCGAAACGCTCTGGCTGCGCCTGCAACTCGCCCAGGCGGAACACTTCAACAAACACACGGCCGAAGTTCTCGACCATGTCGGCTGCAATGCGGCGGCGCTCCGCCTCGGATTTCTCCGGCATGGCGAGGGCGAGATTGGCCAGGGCACGACGATGCCGCCGGCCACGCGTTTGCGTCAGCCGCCAGACCTTGCCCATCAGCCAGGAGGCCGAATCGATTGACAGCGGCCGCAGGATGAAGATGACGGCGCGTAGCGTCCATGCTTCCAGGTAATGGCGCAGTTCGGGCCGTTCGGCGGTCACCGCGGAAGGTTCGGTCGAAATGGGCCAGTCTCCCATGCACTCCAGGAAGGCCTGCGGCTTCCTGCAATCGGATGATATCGTTGATCGGCGGCGAAAATCGGCACCCTCCGGGCCGATGCTTCCTCGCCTCTTCCACTGCTTCCCGGGCCGAGCGCCGCAAGGCCGCTCGCCTTGCCCCGCTCCCCCTCGTCCAAAGCCCCCACCTGCCCGCCGGCGTCGCCAGCGCGGCCACGGGGGATTCGCCCGGCCGGCCCCGCTGCATCTCGAACCCACCTGGACGGTGTAGACGCAGCTTCTGTCCGACGGCCGGCGCGATCGCGGCGGACAATAAAACAATTTGCGGATATTCCTAGGCCGGAGAGCCCATATTTCCCTGCGAAAAAATGGGTAGGGTAGCGGCCTGTGACGCCGACTGGGATCCGACGCGCGTGAATGACGTCATCACTCTGGCCTTGCCCTTCTTCGGTTTGATCTTCATCGGCTACGTCTCGGCGAAGGTGCGGCCGATGCCGGCCGAGGGCCTCGACTGGCTCAACTTTTTCATCATCTATCTGGCCCTGCCGGCACTGTTCTTCGAACTGATCGCCAAGACGCCGATCGAGCAATTGGCGAACGGGTCTTTCGTCGGTGCCACGACCGCGGCGACCACCCTGTCGCTCGTCGTCGCCTGGCTCATCGGCCGTTGGGCGCGTGCGGGCAACGCCCGCGAGGCGGCCATCGTCGCGGCGGCCGGCAGCTATTCCAACATCGGCTACATGGGCCCTGGATTGACGCTCGCTGCGCTTGGGCAAGCCGCAAGCGTGCCGACGGCGCTGATCTTCTGCTTCGACAACGCGCTCATCTTCATCTGCGTGCCGCTGATGATGGCGCTTGCCGGCGACACGCGGCAGTCGGCCGGCCGCATGGCCTTATCCATCTTCGGCCGCATCGTGCTGCATCCGTTCATTCTGGCCACGATCGTCGGCGTTGCCGCCGCCGCCATCGGCTTTCGGCCGCCGGCGGCGATCGACAAGGTGCTCGCCTACCTGATGCAAGCGGCGGCGCCTTGCGCGCTGTTCACCCTCGGCGTGACGGTCGGCCTCCGGCGCGTCCACGATCTGCCGAGCGAAATGCCCTGGGTCCTCGGCGTGAAACTGGTGCTGCACCCGCTGATGGTGCTCACCTTTCTTGAGGCCATCGGCGGCTTCGATGCGGTGTGGATCTCGACCGCCGTGCTGATGGCCTCGCTTCCCCCTGCGCTCAACGTCTTCGTGCTGGCGCAGCAGTACCGATCCTATGTCGAGCGCGCCTCGACGACGGTCCTGGTCGGCACACTCGCCTCAGTGTTCACGGTGACGGGCGTGTTGTTCCTCGTCACCCATGATCTCCTGCCGCTGCACCTGTTCGGGCGATAGAGCCCTACCGCATCATCCTTGGCGTGCCGATCGATGGGGCGAGACCTTCGCGCATCATCAATTGGCGGACGGGCGCCAGTCGTGCCGCTGCCGCCAGCCCGAGGCTCCTGAGCGCCTGTGCCGGCAGCGCATCGGCGAGGAGCGCCCGGTCGAGGACGTTGACGCCGAAGGTGCGCGAGCGCACGTCGATGCGCCGTGCCCGGTCATAGGCCGCGGTGACGGCGTCGCTGCCGAGATCCTCGCCGCGCGCCTTTGCTGCCCCGATCGCTTCGGCGAGCGAGCCGATGTCACGCAGCGACAGATTGAGCCCCTGCGCGCCGATCGGCGGGAACCGGTGCCCGGCCTCGCCGACGAGGACGACGCGGGCTTGGCCGAAGCGGTCGGCCTTGGCCCCCTTCAGCGCAAACACCTGTCGCGGGCTCGCCGCGATCATCGGCCCGAAGATCGAATGGGCGCGCCGCTCGGTCTCGCGCCCGATCGCCGCGTCGTCGAGCGCGCCAAGCTCGGCTGCCTTCTCCGGCGTCTCGACGAGGACGATGGACGATGCGTTGCCGGGCAGGGGCACCAGCACGAAGGGCCCGGCACGGGTGTGGAATTCCACCGAGACGCCGTCGTGGGGATGGCGGTGGGTCACGTCGTAGACGACGGCCGACTGCGGATAGTCCCACTCCGTCCAGCCAATGCCGGCGGCCTGGCGCAACACCGAGCGTGTGCCGTCGGCGGCAACCGCCAGCGCAGATGTGATGGTGCGCTCATCGTCGAGTTCGATGGCGATGGATGATTCGCCCGGCGTCGCCGCCACCGCCTTCCCCACAACTCGGGTGATGAGCGGCAGTTCGGAGACACGGGCGGCGAGGATTTCGGTCAGGACGGCATTGTGGATATTGTAGCCGAACACGTCGCGGCCGATTTCGGCTGCGCGGAAATTGACCTCGGGCGCCCGGATGAGCCGGCCGGTATCGTCGATCAGCCGCATGGTGTGCATG
>JARLIT010000132.1 GCA_031291575.1 Ancalomicrobiaceae bacterium | reverse complement strand
GGCAGATAAGCTTTGCCCGCCTCCGAGGTCAGCTGCAGCTCGGTCATCGCCGTTCTGACCAGACCTGGATCGACGGCGAAGGCCAGGACGCCGCCGTCCTTCGTCGTATCGTTGAGGCATTCGGTGAATCGCATGATCGCCGCCTTGCTGGAGGCATAGCCTGATCCATGCGGGAAGCTGTTGCCGGCGCCACCCCCGACCAGATTGACGATGCGGCCTTTGCCATGCGCCAGCATGATCGGCGCCGCCGCCCGGCAGGTGTGGAACGTGCCGCGCAGGTTGATCTCGACGTCCCCCCACCATTGATCGGGATCGCACATCCAGATCGGGCCGAAGGCGCGAAACGAACCGTGGTTGTTGACGAGCAGATCGACCGGACCCAACTCGGCTGCGACGCGGCCGAACGCAGACTCGACGGCGGCGCGGTCGACCAGGTCGACCGGGATGGCAAGCGCCTTGCCCCCATCCTGAGCAATCAAGGATGCGGTTTCGTCGATCTCGTCTTTGCTGCGGGCGATGACGGCGACCTGGGCTCCGTTCCTCGCCTGTGTCAGCGCGATTTCCCGACCGATGCCGCGACCTGCACCGGTGATGACTGCGACCGTGCCGTGCAATCTGGCCATGATGATGGGCTCCCCACTGCCAACCCGTTATGGTTCTGCCGCCGGTCCACTCATCCGGCAGCTCAATCTGGCCCGGTTTTCCGGCCTATTCCGCGGACACCCTCGTTCACGGTGCACCGGCGCAGGACTTGCGCTCGACCAGTTCGCAGTCGAGCCGAACCTGCCGCGCATCGACCGGCTTGCCAGCCAACAGGCGGATCAGCATTTCGGCGGCGAGCGCTCCTTGTTGCACGGCGTCGATGTGGACTGTCGTCAGCGCCGGATTGAGCCAGGCCGAGAACGGCAAGTCGTCGAAGCCGATGACCGAGAGATCGCCCGGCACACGTCGGCCGAGCGCCGCTGCCGCGCTCATCACGCCGATGGCAATCGTGTCGTTGCCGGCGAAGATCGCCGTCAGGTCCGGCTGCCGTTGCAACAATCGTTTCGTCGCATGGTACCCGCTTTCGGCACTGAAGTCGGCATAGTCGACGGCGTCATCCGGCATGGTCAATCCATGCGTCTGCAACGCCCGGCGCACCGCCGACACGCGTGCATCGGCGGCGACGAAGCCGGGCGCAGCAAAGGCGACCATGCCGATGCGGCGATGACCAAGGTCGACCAACAGGCGGGTCGCCGCCGAGATGCCGGCGCGACTGGAGAAATTGACCGAGTGTTCCTTAGGGTGTCGGATCGACCCGACGAGGACGACCGGAAACTCGCTTTCGATCAGAGCCCGCAATGGTTCGTCGTCGCTGCGCGGATTCAACACGATCAGCCCGTCGATCCGGCGCGTGTCAACGAGCGCCTCGTAAGGGTTAGGCCCGCTCGAGCTGTCCCGGCCTTCCAGGAGAACATGCAGGCCGCGCTCGCGATTGACTTGGCCGATGCCGTGCAGCACCTGCGGGATGAAGCCGTCAATCGGCAAGATCGCCGCATCCGAGATGATCAGGCCGATCGTCTCGGTCGATCCGCTCGCCAGCATGCGCCCGGCCGAATTGGGGCGATAGCCGAGTTCCGCCGCGGCTCGGCGCACTCGCTCGCGCGTCTCCTGGCTCAAGGCCACAGCGTCGGACCGGTTGAGCACCAAGCTGACAGTTGCACGCGACACCCCGGCACGGCGCGCAACGTCATGGCTGGTAACTCGTTTCGACGCCATGCCCGCAGCATCCTTCCTCTGGCCGAACGGCCGACACCGATTGGGCACGTTTAGCATCAGTTGACTCGATCGGGCCAGCATACTAACGTTACTAACACGTGTTAAGTATCATATTCGCAGAAACTGACACGTGTCATCCAAATGTCAGCTCGACCTGACGGATGGAACATGGGGAGGAGGCAGAGTGACGGATCGGCACCGATCGCCGCTCAGTGGCACGTCGCGCACCGCGTCGGGAACGTCGCGCGCCGCACGCAAGTGGCGCGAAGCGCTGACGGGCTATGCTTTCGTGGCGCCGGCCTTCGTCGGGTTCGCGGTGTTCTATCTGCTGCCGACAGTCAGGGCTATGCAGATCAGCCTGACCGACTGGAACCTGTTGCGGGCGCCGCGATTCGTCGGGCTGGCCAACTTCGAGCGGCTGTTGCACGACGACAAGTTCTGGCATTCCTGCGAAGTCACGCTCGCCTACGTCCTCTACAATATCCCGTTGCAGACCGCCCTCGGCCTGGCACTTGCCGTGTTGAGCGACCGGCTGGCCCGCTCGGTCATCCTGCGCGCGCTGATCATCTCGCCCTATCTCATCTCCAACGTCGTTTCCGGCCTGATCTGGCTGTTCATGCTCGATCCGCTGTTGGGCCTGACCAACGCTTGGCTGGTGGCTGTCGGTCTGCCGCATCAGCCGTTCCTGGCGTCACCGGATCAGGCGATCATTTCTGTCGCCGGCATTTCCATCTGGCGCCACACCGGACTGACGGCGCTGCTGTTCTATGCCGGGCTGCAATCGATCCCGAAGCACCTCTACGAGGCGGCCAGACTGGAAGGCGCCGGCGAATGGCTGATGTTCCGACGCATCACCCTGCCGCTGTTGCGCCCGGTCATGGCCTTCGTCCTGGTCACCACGATCATCGGCTCGTTCCAGGTGTTCGACGTGATCGCGGTCACGACCTCCGGCGGGCCGGCCGACGCGAGCCGCGTGATCCTCTGGTTCATCTACGAGAACGCGTTCCAGTTCAATAAGATGGGCTATGCGTCTGCGGTCTCGATCCTGCTCTTCCTGGTCCTCATCCTGATCACCCTGGTGCAGATGCGGCTGCTTCGGGCGGATCAGTCCGATCTCGATTGAGGAGGCACGAAATGGTCCGAAAGCTCCGCCTGACCGTTCCTGCCGCCTTCGGCTATCTGATGCTGGCCGGCTTTGTGGGCGTCTCGCTGCTGCCGTTCTGGGTCGCCATCAAGACCGCGATCACCCAGCCGGGCGATGTCTTCCAGACCGCCTCGTCGATCGCACCGGGAGAGCTGACGTTTGGCAATTTCACCCGCGTGCTCGGGCTGCCGTCGAGCGTCGAACTGACATCGGTCAGAGCCTCGCCGATCAATTTCGCGCTGTCCTTGAGGAACAGCCTGATCTACACGGCGCTGACGGTCGCCGGACAATTGTTCTTTTCCTCGCTCGCTGCCTACGCCTTCGCCCGGCTGAAGTTTCCCGGCCGCAACCTGATGTTCTACGGCTTTCTCGCCTCGACCATGATCCCGGCGATCGTGCTGTTCATCCCGAACTTCATCCTCATCAAGGATCTCGGCCTGATCAACACCTTCGCCGGCATGGTGGCGCCGACCGTGTTGATGACGCCGTTCGCCGTCTTCTTCATGCGGCAATTCTTCCTGTCGGCGCCGCGCGAATTGGACGAGGCGGCGAAACTCGAGGGCGCCAGCGCCTTCCAGATCTTCTGGCGCATAGCGCTGCCGATCCAGGCCGGGCCGATGGCCACCTTGGCGATTCTTCTCTCGATCAATTCCTGGAACGAATTCTTCTGGCCGTTCCTCGTCGGACGCGGCGAGGACGTGCGCGTCATGGCGGTCGCGCTGTCGGATTTCATGAGCCAGACCAGCCAACGCACGCCCGACTGGTCCGGGCTGATGGCGGCGCTCACCTTGTCGATCCTGCCCGTCATCGCCCTGTTGTTCGTGTTCGGGCGCCAGATCGTCGAATCCCTGCAGTCAAGCGGGATGAAGTAACCATCAGGGCCAGTTCCGTTCTGATGGAAACATCTGAACGGCGAGAACCAGCCCGACAAATAGTCCGTGGAGCGCGAGGTGTTTCGGTAAAAACGCTTTGCGCTCTACGACAACGGAAAGAATGGGAGAGGAAAATGAGGAAACTGCTCGCAGCTAGTCTTGCCGTAACGACTGCAATTGTGCCAATGATGCTGGCGCCGGCGAAGGCCGCCGATGCCACTGTCAGCTATTGGATGTGGGACGGCAATCAGGCCCCCGTCTACCGGCAATGCGCCGACAAGTTCGAAGCCGCCAACCCTGGCGTCAAGGTGCAGATCACCCAGGACGGCTGGGACAATTACTGGACCAAGCTGACGACCGGCTTCACCTCGGCCACCGCTCCGGATGTCTTCGTCAATCACATCAGCCGTTTCCCGGAATTTCTGGCAAACGGCGTGATGGAGGATCTGACCGCCCGCATCGCTGCCGACAAGGTCGACATGTCGGCCTATCTGCCGGGATTGGCAGATAGCTGGAACAAGGGCGCGAAGCAGTGGGGTCTGCCCAAGGATTGGGATACGATCGCCATCTTCTACAACAAGAAGATGGTCGCCGATGCCGGCATCACGGACGAGCAGTTGGCCAACCTCGACTGGAATCCCAACGACGGCGGCACGTTCGAGAAGGCGCTCGCCAAGCTGACCGTCGATGCCAAAGGCAAGCATGGCGATCAGCCCGGATTTGATCCGAAGAACGTTGCCGTTTACGCTTGGTCCTACGATCCGCCGGACGGCTTCGGCCAGCAGGAGTTCAGCCACTTTGCCGCTTCGGCCGGCTTCCAGGCGGTCGATAAGCCGTGGGGCACGAAATACTTCTACGACAGCCCGATCTTGGCCAAGACGCTGACCTGGCTGCGCGACCTGAGCATCGTCAAGGGCTTCTCGACCAACGGCGAACAGGTCGGACGGCTCGGGCCGTCGCCACTGTTTGCCGCCGGCAAGATCGCCATGGCGCCGCAGGGCTCGTGGATGCTGTCGACCTACCGCGACAACGCCAAGTTCGCTTGGGGCGTCGCCCCCTTGCCGAAGGGGCCTGAAGGCCGCAAATCGATGTTCAACGGCTTGGCCGATTCGATCTGGTCTGGCTCGAAGAACAAGGATGCCGCCTGGGCCTGGGTGAAATATCTGGGTTCGAGCGAGTGCCAGACGATCGTCGGCAAAGCCGGCGTCGTCTTCCCGGCGCGGCCCGAGGCGGTTGACGCCGCCGTCAAGGCGCATCAGGCGAAGGGCATCGACGTTTCCGCCTTCACGCTCGTCGCCAAGGCCGGTTCGACCTTCCCCTATCCGATCATGGACCACGGCAGCGAGGCCTACGCCATCCTCAAGACTGCGGTTACCAATGTCCTCCTCAACCAGGGCGACCCGGCGAAGATCCTGAAGGACGCCAACGACGAGGTGAACAAGCTGTTCTGAGCCTGGCCTTCGCCGCCGGCGCAAGATCGCTGGCGGTTGGCTGTGCATCGGCCCTGCCGCACCCCCCTGTCGGCAGGGCCTTTGTCCATTGTCCGCCGTCCAAATGGCTGGCTGCTTCCAACCAAAGGTTCGCCCATGCGTCGACCCAAGATCACCTTCCTCGGTGCCGGCAGCACCGTCTTTGCCAAGAGCCTACTGGGCGACATCCTGTCGTATCCGGAACTGGCCGACGCCCGCATCGTTCTCTTCGACGTCAACCCGGAACGGCTCGCGGCCTCGGCCGCCGTCGGCGAACGCATCCGTCAGCAGCTGAAGGTTTCGGCTACGATCGAGGCGACGACCGACCGGGACCGCGCACTCGACGGCACCGACTACGCCATCAATATGGTTCAGGTCGGCGGATACCAACCGGCGACGGTCATCGACTTCGACACTCCGAAGGCATTCGGCCTGCGCCAGACCATTGCCGACACGCTCGGCATTGGCGGAATCATGCGGGCCTTAAGGACGATCCCGGTGCTGATCGGCATGTCGAAGGACATGGAGCGGCTGTGCCCCGACGTCGTCCACATCAACTACACCAACCCGATGGCGATGAACTGCTGGGCTCTCGGCCGAGCCAGTTCGATCCGCACGGTCGGTCTCTGCCATTCGGTGCCCTACACGGCGCAGGAACTCGCCAAGGATATCGGCGTCCCCTTCGAGGAGATCAGCTATCTCGTCGCCGGCATCAACCACATGGCGTTCTACCTGAAGTTCGAGCGCGACGGCGAAGACCTCTATCCCTTGATCCGCAAGGTGATCGAGGAGGATCGGGTGCCGAAATGGAACCGCGTGCGCTACGACATGTTCTCGCGCCTCGGCTATTTCGTCACCGAGTCCTCCGAGCACTTCGCCGAATACGTGCCCTGGTACATCAAGTCCGGCCGCGACGATCTGATCGAACGTTACAACATCCCGCTCGACGAATACCCCCGCCGTTGCGTCAACCAGATCGCCGACTGGGAGACGCTGTCGCGCGAACTGCTCGATCCGGCCAAGGAAATCCCAATCGAGCGCAGCGTCGAATATGGCTCGATCATCATCCGCTCGATGGAGACCGGCGAACCGTCGGTGATCTATGGCAACGTGCCGAATTCCGGCATCATCACCAATCTGCCCGACGGCTGCTGCGTCGAAGTGCCGTGCCTCGTCGACAGGAACGGCATCCAGCCGGTCCGGATCGGCGCGATTCCCGTTCATCTCGCCGCCCTGATGCAAACCAACATCAACGTGCAGGCGCTGACGGTGGAAGCCATCCTGTCGGGGCGGCGCGACCACATCTATCATGCTGCGATGCTTGATCCGCATACGGCCGCCGAACTCGATTTGGACCAGATCTACGCGCTCGTCGACCGGCTTCTCGAGGCGCACGGTGACTGGATCCCGGAAAGCCTTCGTGCCTGACCCTCAGGAGACGTCGATGTTCGCCGTTCCACATGCCTACCCAATCCGCCCGGCCAGCGGCAGGAGACCGATGCCATGTCGTTCCTGAAAATCGAGAATGTGGTCAAGCGGTTCGGCGCGCTGCCGGTGATCAAGGGCGTATCGCTCTCCGCCGAGAAGGGCGAATTCGTGGTGTTCGTCGGTCCGTCCGGCTGCGGCAAGTCCACTTTGCTCAGGCTGATCGCGGGGCTTGAGGATGTCGACGAAGGTACGCTGACGATCGATGGCGAAGAGGTAACGCATGCCGAGCCGGCGCGGCGGCACGTCTCGATGGTGTTCCAGTCCTACGCGCTCTATCCGCACATGACGGTCTACCAGAACATCGCCTTCGGGCTCGAGATCGCGCGGCAACCGAAACCGGAGATCGATCGGCGCGTCCAGGAGGCGGCGCGCATCCTGCAGATTGAAGCATTGTTGCAGAGGAAGCCGCGCCAACTGTCCGGTGGTCAGCGTCAGCGCGTCGCCATCGGCCGCGCCATCGTGCGTAATCCGAAGATCTTCCTGTTCGACGAGCCCTTATCCAACCTCGATGCCGAACTCAGGGCGCAGATGCGGGTGGAACTGGCCAGGCTGCACAAGAACCTCGGCGCTACGATCGTCTACGTCACCCACGACCAGATCGAGGCGATGACGCTCGCCGACCGCATCGTCGTCGTCCGCGCCGGCGTGGTCGAACAGATCGGCTCGCCGGCCGACCTCTACGACCGGCCTGCCAATATGTTTGTGGCCGGCTTCATTGGCTCTCCCAAGATGAACCTGTTCCAGGCCAACGTCACGGCTGTAAACGCCGGGACAATCACTGTTGCCTCCGCCGTGTTCCCGACAGGCAAATGGGAGATCGCCGGACCGTTTCTCCGCATGCCGGAGGTCGGCAGCACACTCACCTTGGGGCTGCGCCCGGAAGCACTGACCATCGGCGGCGGCGAGCCGATCGCCGCCTTCAGCGTCGATCTCACAGAAAATCTCGGCGGATCGACGCAGATCTACGGCCGGGCAAAGGACGGCACCAACTTGACGGTACTGGCGCACCAACGGACTGAATTGAGCAGTGGTGACCGGCTCGAGGTGTCGCTCGGCACCGGTCTCTTGCATGTGTTCGATGGGGACGGCCTGGCCCTGAGAGTCTGACCGAGGCACTGGAGGTCTGTGCCTGGCCTGATGCCACGTGCCGGGCGCCCACTCCTGGGCTCCCGATGCTCCGGCCAGATTGTCGATACCGATCACGTCATCGAAACTTGGCTCAGCCTTGATCGCGTCCAGAGCGACGGCGGGTTGTACAGCTGGCATCAAAAGCAACCGGCGCAGGCTTCACTCAAACCGTCTCGTCTCGATTGGCATCTGGTCTGTGTCCATCTTCCGGGAAATCGGCTGAAAGCCGCGGAAGTTGCGCGTTGACACGAATGGACGCCAAAACGTTATCTGCATAAATTGTGTTCAGCGCCACCTGACTAATGTTTCGAAATGTGTCGCACAATTACTGAAACTGGACACGATTTGTTCGTTTTACTTAATCAGGTGGAACACTGGTTCGCACCGAGCTGAATTTTGGAGCGTCTGGATCGTCGAGCCGGTGGTTCTCTGTCTGGCATGGTGACGACGTCATGTGGATGGTCTGGCGAAGGGCAAGCAGCGGACAGAACCGAAACGATCGGGCTCGCGCGGTCCAAGCCGCGGAGGCGTTGAGGGCGATCACTCTGGCAGCGGGATTGTGCGCAGCTGCCGTGTCGTCCGCTTCTGCCCAGTCGGTCCCAATGCCGAGCGGAATCGAATGCGTTCCGTCTCCCTATGGTTGCCCGGGCGATTCCGCGCCGAGCGCGCCGTCCTCGCCAACCTATGACGAACCGACCTATGTGCCGCCGCGGCGACCGAGCGTCGAACCGCCACGACCGAGCGCCGCCGAATTGCAGCGCCGCCGGGCAGTTCAGATCAACGACCAGGGCGTCGTCTTGTCAAAACGGGGGGACTTTCGCGGCGCGCTGGCCAAGTACCGGCAGGCGGCGGCTCTCGATCCGAACAACCCGGTCATTCGCAACAACATTCGCCTCGTCGCCTCGACGATCGAGAACGAGGACGGCGTTGCTTTGTTCAACCGCGGCAATTACGACGCCGCCCTGGTGAAATACCGCCGCGCCCTGGATATCAATTCGGGCAATACGGTGGCACGCAGCAACCTGTTCCACGCCTTGGGCAACCTTGCCAACAGTCGTGGCGAGTGCCTTGAGGCGGAGAAGCAATATCGTGCGGCGATCAGGATCAACCCGTCGCACCAAGGCGCCAAGGAAGACCTCAAAGCCGTGACCAACTGTGCCAACATGCAGCGCGCCGAGTTGGAAGAGAACAGGCGCCATATGGAACAGACGGCAAGAGACCTCAAGGTGTCTCAGGCCATGAGAAAAGGGGTCGACTTTGAGGAGTTGGCATTCAAGAACGCGGTGAAGCTCGACTTCGCCGATGCAGTCAAGTCCATCAAGCCGGCGATCGCCCAATTCCAGGAGGCCCTCAAGATCCGGCCGAACGATAAGGCTCTCCTGGATATGCTGGCCGAAGCGAGGGAAGCGCTCGCACGCTACCAGACCCGACAAGGGATCATGAGCGAGCTGAAGTCGCTGGAATCGACCCAGCACTCCGACGCTGGCATCGCGCGGCTGCGCGCGCTTGAGCGGCGAGACACGGACTTCGTCGAGCCGAAAATCCAGTTGGCGGAGGTCCTGATGGGTTTCAAATACCTCGATCCCAATGTCGATACCGCCGGGCGCATCGCTCTCCTCAAGGAGGTGGCCGGGATGAACCTCGACGGCACCTCACGTGCTGGGGCCAAAGAGATCGCGGCGACGGCGAAGCGCGAACTGGCAGTTCTTGAGGCCGCCGACGCCGCGCATCTGCCGACCGGTCTGATGCGGGTGGTGCCGCCGCCGCCCGAGGCGAAGGCTTGGAAGACGTCGTTTACGGACGCGGCCGACAGTCCAGCGGTTGCCGAAATCACGCAGAAGGCGATGGAGCAACTCGACGAAGCTCGCCATATCGCCAAGGAAAAACTGGAGGAGAAGGGCAAGGAGACGCTTGAGGAAAAACTCAAAGATAAGCTAGTCGCAATCATTCCGATGTCGAAGAGCCTGAAGGAGAAAGCCGTCGAGACGGCCAAGCTGATCGGTCGCTTCAAGGACCTTTATGGCGAGATGAAGAAAGCCACGAACGACCTCATCCTGGGGTGGGAGAAAGTCACCCAGGAGACCGTGGCATGCCTCGCGAGCAATAGCACCGCAGAGTGCGACAAGCAGATCATCAAGGTCGAGACGGTCCCCAACGACTACCGCGACAAGGCATCAAAGTGGGGGACGTCATGGTTGCGCGAAGACTTGGGAGCGCACAAATGACCACCACACATGTTTCGGGAGCGCTCGCTGCTCCGCATCGCTGCGTGTTTCCGGCTGCGCTCGCTGTGATCGCCACACTTGCGGTCTGGCTCACCGCGGCGATCGCCGACCCGGTGCCGCCGACCAGCACCGGTGATATCACGCTGCCGAAGGACGTTCGCATCGACAGCCTCGTGCTTCCCGACGGCACCGTGGCGCCGGGGACCGTCGGCTTCGGCGTGAACGCCAACGGGGTGCCGGTCGTCGCGGACGGCACGCAACTGCGCGTTCTGGGCGACACACAGACGATCCTCGACATTGCGCCGCGCAAGATCGACGATTTCAGCTGGATGCTCGCTCAGCAACTGCTGCTGATCTCGGGCGATCGACTGATCAGTCCCGGACAAAAGGGTCAGCTGCGAGAACTGGCGCTGCCGATGAACGGCATGAAGGTGCGCCGGGCCAGCGGCAGCGACGCCTATATCTTCGGCGGAGCCGGCGAGACAGCCAGCCACGATCTTTATCTGGCAAAACCTTCCGGCAAGATGATCAAGCTGGCGAGCCTCCCGACGCCGATTGCCGACGCCAGCGGCTTCGAACTCGACAGCTATCTGGCGACCGGCAAGCGACTGCTGCGCATTGCCAAGGGCAGACCCGTCGAAATCTTCCTCGAGGCTGACGCCGATATCACCTCGATTGCGGCGGCGGTCGCCGGCGGCGTCTATTTCTCCACCAGCGACGGCGTGAGTTACGCCAACCGGCGCGGATCGATCTTTCCGTTCCTGCCGGGGTTCACCGGCATTCTGCGCACCGACGCCGTCTCGCTCTACGTCTGGAACGCGGCCGAACGCCGGCTGCTTCGGATCCAAGGTATCAGCAGTCTCGAGGCGGTACTGAACTAGTGGTCCGGCTCCGACATTTGCATCCCACTCGCCGCGCTCTTACGCAAATGTCGGAGTCTCAGGACCACTAGCAATTCATTGAAACTAGTGGAGCTTTGAATTTGACATTTGAGTTTGGCCGCACAACTTGCTGGGACTCAAATGTCAAATTCGCTCCACTAGGCTCAGCGCCCTCCAGCTCTGCTGGAGGAGCAGTCCCCATTTGGCGGTTCCGGGCCTCCATCACTCAAACTCCACTCGGAGCATCCAGACCATCGCATCGCCCGATCCCTGCAATTGGACCGGTGGCTCTTGTCGATGCCATGCGTAGCCTTCGACAAAAAGGGCCGCTCTTTTCAGGCGGCCCCAAGTTCGGGAGGATGCTTTGTGTCGCCGCCCACTCGTCATGACAGAGCGGAACTGCCACTCTGGCCTGACTTGCTTGCTCGACTTGTGCGTCAGCTGTCCTGTTGCCAGCCTCAGCCGAGCACGTAACGCGAAAACAGCAGAGCCTGGCGCGCCGCTTCGTCCATCTGGGCCTCGTCGGCATTCTCGCTCAGATCGCGCCAGACCTTGATGTCGCTGCCGACGCCGCCGCCCATCTTGACGAAGGGCTCCATGACGACCGCGCCGTTGTAGCCGATCTCACGCAATGCCGTGCCGATCTCGTGCCAGGGCAGCCGGCCTTTGCCGGGAACGCGGCGATTGTTCTCGCCCGTGTGGAAATGCCCGAGCAGGGGACCGGCGGTTCGGATGGCTTTGCCGAAGCTGTCTTCTTCGATGTTCATATGGAACGTATCGAGCATCACCTTGACGTTGGGCTTGCCGATTTCGCGAACGAAGGCGACGCCCTCCTCGGCGGTGTTCAGAACGTGATTTTCAAACCGATTGAGGACTTCCAGGCAGAGATCAATGCCGAGATTGGCGGCGAAATCGGCGACACTGGAGATACCCTCCAGGCCGCGCGCCCGGTCGCCTACCTTGTCGACAGGCTTGGAATAGTCGATCGGCCAATAGGAATGCAGGGCGCCGCCAATCACCCGAATTTCCAGTTTCGCCAAGTTGGTGAGCGTCTCTTCGTAGAACGCCCGCCCGGCCCTCCGGATCGCCGGATCCGCCGACGACAGGTTCTTCTGTGGGGACGGCCCCAGGCCTGCGGTGATCGTGATGCCGTTGTCGCGGGCGGAGCGGGCGACCTCGGCGATATGCGCGGGGCTATAGCTGTTCAGATGATGAGCCGCGATCTCGATGACGTCGAACCCCAGCTTGGCGATCTTTTCGACGTACTTGAGACAGTCGGCGCTCCACTCCTGCTCCCAATACGAGTAATAAATGCCGAACTTCATGTGCGCCTCCAGTTTGACGAACGGGTTGTGGGTGTTTCGCGCTCACAGAGCCGGCGGCGCGGCCGCGTCGCCTCCAACAAGTCTGCCTTGGTCGTGCCAGGCACGGCCGATCTCGCACAGACACCAAAGCTGCAGGGCGTTACTTCCCAACCGTCTTGAACAGCCCTCGCAGCCTCGCCGACGAAGCAAAGCGAAAGACCATCACGGCAATCAGGAACAGACCCCAGACAGCGGTGGAGAGATGCTGATTGGCGCCGAGCAGGTTGAGGCCCGACGACAGCGTCTGCAGGATGAGCAGCGACACGAACACCGGCGCCACGCGGCCGAAGCCGCCGTTCGGATCGACGCCACCCAGGAAGCACGCGAGCACGGTCACCAGCAGCAGCGCTTCGCCATGCCCGACGCGCACCGAATTGAACTCCGTCAGCATCAGGATGCCCGCGATCGCGCACATCACGCCCGAGATCGTGTAGATCAGGGTGAGCGACCGCTTGACGGGAATTCCCGAGTATTCGCTTGCCCGCGGATTGGAGCCGATCATCCCGACCGAGAAGCCGTGGCGCGTGCGCGCGAGCATGACGTGCCAGAGGATGGCCGCCACAGTGAACACCAGCATCGGCACGGGAACGCCGAGGACTACGCCGTGGCCAAGTTGGCCGAGGAAAGCCGGAAAGCCAGAGATGTCGCCGCCGCGCGTGAGAAATTCGCCCAGACCTTTCAGGAAGATCATCATGGCGAGCGAGGCGAGGATCGGATGGGCGCCGAAATAGGCGATGACCGCGCCCATGGCCGCGCCGGATGCGCCGCCGACGGCCAGTGCCGCCACGACACCGATGACGAAGGGAACGACGCCGGCTTGCGGCCCGCCGTTCATGTTGAGGATCCAGGCGAGCGTCAGACCGCTCAAGTTCGCGGTGGCGATGACCGCGAGATTGATGCCGCCGGAAACGATCGGAGCGAGCATCGCCAGGGTGAGCAGACCCAGATCGGGCAACTGAAAGCCGATCGACTCGAAATTCCCCACGCTGAGGAAATGCGGCGTCGTCAGACCGAAAGCGATCACGGTGATCACAAACAGTCCGAGCAGCCCGAGGACATCCGACCCCAATGCGCGGCGCAGTCGTTCAGTGATTGTCGACATGACCACGCCTCCTCGACCCGCCCGTCAACAGCGCGCCCAGATCAAAATTCGAGAGTGAGATGGCAGCGAGGATCGTAAGACCGATCAGCATCTTGAAGGCGTAGGGCGAGACACCGAGCAGATTGAGCCCGTTCTGCACGATCGCCACCAGCATCACGCCGAGAAAACAGCCGAGCACCGAGCCGCGGCCACCGCCAAGCCGCGCGCCGCCAAGCACGACGGCAGCAAGGACGTCGAGCTCGCGACCGATGAGCGCGTTGGGAACGACCTCCTGGGCCAGATTGACCTGCATCAGTCCGCCGATGCCTGCCATCAACCCAGTCCAACCGTAAGCAATGAACTGGATCTTCACCGTCGCCACGCCGGCGCGCCGCGCGCCCTCGGGATTATCTCCGAAGGCGTAGATCTGTCGGCCGATCGTCGTGCGCGAGATCAGGAACCATGTCGCGGCCATCGCTGCGACCATGCCGGCCACCGGCAGGGTGAGCGCGCCACCGGAACCGAGCGAGGCCACAGCGATGCGATCGGTCCACCAATCCGGCAAATCGTAGATCGACTTGCCCGATGTTGTGAACATCAAGAGGCCGAACAGCGCATTGAAGGTCGCGATGGTGACGACGATCGAGATGATGCGGAACCCGGCGATCAGGGCCGCGTTGATGCACCCGATGGCTATGCCGAAGATGCTCGCGAACACGAGCCCGAAAATCCAATTGCCGCCGCCGATAGAGATGAGCGCCAGTGCGGTGAGATACTGGGCGACGGATGCGCCGACAGCGAACGAAATGTCGATGCCACCGGCGATCAGCACCACCAGCAGTCCGACCGCCCAGATGACGTTGACGGAGTTGTTGTTCAGGAGTGACGCCAAATTGCCGGCGCTGAGGAAGATCGGCGAGGCAAAACTGAGATAGATCGTCAAGGCCGCCAGCACGACAACCAGTCGCATCTCGCCTTCGTGGGTCCGCAAATAGTCACGCATAGACGGCGCGCTCCAATTCGGCGATGGAAATGCGGCGAGGGTCATACTCAGCGACGATGCGCCCGCCTGCCATGTGCAGGATACGGTCGGAATGGAAGTAGACTTCGTGGACTTCGTCCGAGATCATCAGAATGGCGATGCCGCGCTCGGCCAGTCCGCGAACGATCTTGTAAATGCCGTCGCGCGCGCCGACATCGACGCCGACCGTCGGGCAGTCGAGGATCAGGAGTTTCGGCGCTGTGGCAAGCCACTTCGCCAGCACGACGCGCTGCTGATTGCCGCCCGACAGCGTCGACACGGCATCGCCCGGCTGGCCGATCTTGATGGCGAACTCGCCGATGCCCTTGGCAACCGCCGCGGATTTCTTCGCCACGGAGATCAATCCGTCGGCGTCCGAAATCTGCTTCAGCGTTGTGACGACGATATTGTCGGCGATGGATTGCGGCTGAACCAATCCGAGCGCCAGGCGATCCTCCGAGACGTAGCCGATGCCTGCGGCGATGGCTTCGCGGTTGCTGGTGAAGGCGACGGCTGAACCGGACAGCTGGACCGAACCCGAGTTGGCGCGCGACATGCCGAACAGTGTATGCGCGAGTTCGGTGCGGCCGGCGCCGATCAGGCCGATGAGGCCGACGACCTCGCCGGCACGCACGGTCAGATTGACGTCCGAGTACTCGCCTTGGCGCGTCAGGCCGGAGGTTTCGAGAACGATCGGCGCGTCGCCGACGTCGCGCGCGGTGACGGCGTGATCGAACTGCTTGCCCGTCATCAATTCTGTCAGCCGCGACTGGGTCATGCCTTCAGCGTCGAACACGCCGACCAGCCGTCCGTCGCGCAAAACCGTGACGCGGCTCGACACGTCGAGCACTTCCGCCAGCCGATGGCTCACAAAGACCACGGCGACACCGGTAGAGGACAGCGTCCGCACGACGCTGAGCAAACGATCCGTCTCGGTCTGCGTCAGCGAGGCGGTGGGCTCGTCCATAAAGACAAGCTTTGCGTCGCTCGCCAGTGCGCGCGCGATCGCCACCAACTGCCGCCCCGAAATCGGCAAACTCTTCAACGGTGCGCTGAGGTCGAGCTCAACTCCGAGCTTGGCAAGCGCGGCACGCGCGGTCTCGCGTATGGCGTGGTAGTTCACCAGCCGCAGCCCGCCCACGAGACCGTCGAAGGCGATGTTCTCGGCGACCGTCATTTCCGGGAAGAGCGCCAGGTCCTGCCAAATCACCGCGACGCCCTTGCGGCGGGCGAGTTGCGGCGTCGGCGCGGCGACGCTCTCGCCGAAATAGTCGGTGCGCACGCCGGGCAGCGCCTGGTAGACACCCGCGATGACCTTGATCAGCGTGCTCTTGCCGCTGCCGTTCTCACCGGCAAGGCAATGCACCTCGCCCTGCCCGACCGAGAACGACACGTCGTCGAGCGCAAGCACGCCGCCGAAGCGGACCGACACATGCTCGAAGCGGATTGCCTCGGAAGCGGGGATGGAGGGTCTGGGCGATGGCTCCGTCATGGAAATCCACTCAAGTTCCGGATTGTCGTCGCAAATCGACGTCCCACGGAAAGGGGGGGCCTCTCCCGCAGGGGCGGGAGAGGCAGATCGATCAGAGCCCGAGATCGGCGAGCTTGTCGACCGTCTCCTTGTTAATCTGAAGGAGATTGTCGGTGATGATGTTGTGGGTCTTCGCATCGGGATGGATGACGCCGAGGCCTTCGATCGTCGAGCCGTCCTTGAGCTCCTGGCCAGCGGCCAACATCTTGCCGATGCGGACGAACACGCGGCCGGCCTCGGCCGGATTCCACATGAAGCCGCCCAGCACGGCGCCTTCCTTGATCAGCTTGCGTCCCTGACCCGGCGAGAGCGGCCCGACCACGAACACTTTGCCGACGACACTCTTCTCCTCGATCGCGCGGCCGGCGCCGATCGGGCCCTGGCTGCCGAATGCGAGGAAGCCGTGCAGGTCCGGATGCGCCGAGATCAGATCGAGCGCGGTCTTGCGGCTGTCGTCGACGTTTTCTGCAACGCCGTAGCGGTCGCCGACCGGCTTCATGTCCGGATACTTGACCTTCAGGTAGGCAATCGCCGCGTCAGCCCAAGCATTGTGGAGCGGAACAGTCAGCGAGCCAACGAAGACCCCGTATTCGCCCTTGCCGCCCATCGTCTTGGCGAGCAGCTCGGCGTGCGCCTCACCAAAGCCCTTGGCCGAGGCGAGTTCGAAGTCCACATCCTTGTTCTGGATGCCCGGGCCTTCGTGCACGACAACCTTGATGCCGGCATCCCGCGCCTTCTTGAGCACCGGCTCAAGCGCCTTCTCGTCGTTCGGGACGACGCCGATAACATTGACTTTCTTGGCAATCAAATCTTCGATCGCGCGAACCTGGAGCGACGGGTCGGCACTGGTCGGGCCGATCATCGTGGCGTCGACGCCCTCCTTCGCTCCCACTTCCTTGATGCCGGCCTCCATGGCGTTAAACCACGGAATACCGCCGATTTTGACGACGACGCCGATGACCGGCTTATCGGCTGCTTGAGCCGCTCCGACAAAGGCGAAGGCGAACACGCTGGCGCACAAGGCGCGTCTTAAGTGATTGACCAAAGTTTCCTCCTTTGTCCCGCACCCCATTTGCCAGGGTCGGAATTCTTGTGGACGTTGCGGTGCGACGTCCGCGTCCGTCTGCTAAATCCATTTAGCACTTGATTGCTAAATCCATTTAGCGTCAAGCTTGCTAAATCCATTTAGCGAACCTGTCAAGCGGGGATTTTCCGCCGCCATTGTGTTACGAGAGTGCGACGGCGATGGTCCGAATGGGCGTGTTTGGGAGCCGAGGACGGCAATGACAGCACGGGTTGGTAGGAAGAAGACGACCATCTATGACGTGGCGGCGGCGGTCGATGCCTCCGTTTCAACCGTAAGCCTCGTGCTGAATGGCGACTGGTCGCGATACCGCATTAAGGAAGAGACGTCGGAGCGCATCCTCAAAACCGCGCACGAACTCGGCTACAAGGTGAACCTCAGAGCACGCGGGCTACGCCTGTCCAAGTCGGGGTTGGCGGGCATGATCATGCCGCACTACCGCAACCGCTTCTTCGCCGACCTCGCCGAGACGTTCGAACTCGGGGCGCGAAAGCGCAACCTGTGCCCGATCGTGGTCAGCACGCAGCGTGACGTCGAGGTCGAATCGAAGGTCGCCAGCACATTGCTGGCCCAGCGCGTCGAGTTTCTCTTCATTGTGGGCGTGGCTGACCCGGCCATTCTCAATCGCATGTGCGAGGAGGCGTCGGTCCCCTGCGTGAACGTCGACTTGCCGGGCGCCGGTGCGCCCTCGGTTGTGTCCGACAATCAGGCCGGCGCGTGCCTAGTGACGCAAAAGCTGATCAACAAGGTTCGCGCCACCGGCCGGTCGGTCGACGACATGCTGTTTCTCGGCGGCGTGGCCGGCGAATACGCCACCGACAATCGCGTCGCGGGCTTCCTGGACGCGCTCCGACAGGCCGGCGTGGATCCGCACCCGGATATGGTTTCCTGTTGCGGCTACCGGCCTGAGAATTCCAGTTCGGCGTTTCGCGCCTATGTCGAGCGCCGTGGCAGGCTTCCCTCGGGACTGTTCATCAGTTCGATCACCACGTTCGAGGGCGTCGTGAGATATTCCGTTTCATCTGGTACCCTGCTTGATTGCGCAGTCGGCTGCTTTGACTGGGATCCGTTTGCAGCCGACTTGCCGTTCACTGTCGCAATGCTGCGACAGGACGTCGAGTCCATGATGGAAATTGCCTTTAACTCGCTCGATTCCGAACGCCAGCTAGCGCGCGACATCCTGATGGTTCCGCCCATCCTGGAGCGTGCATAGGGCACGGGCGGCGTCGAATGAGACGACGAGCGCCGAACGCAACGCGGCGGCTGAGGCAACCGGCCTCGGCATCAACGCCCAAGGCTGTGATCAGCCGCCTACATGACGCCGAATGTCTCGAAAGCCTCGACCGTGCTCATTCCGGCCTGGATTGCGGTGCGGACCTTGTTCTCCGTCTCGGCCTTCTCGAAGGCCCGGGCAATGGCTTCCACCTCGGCGGCACGGGGAATCACCAGCACACCATCGATGTCGCCGAACAGGATGTCGCCGGGAACGATGCGGATGCCGTCGATCTCGATCGGCAGGCCGAAGTCCACCACCTTGCCGCGCGGCCCCTGGTCCTGGGCATAGCTGCCCATGCCGAAGGTGGCAAAATCAAGCGCGAGAATGCCCTTGGTATCCCGCACATAGCCGTCGAGCACGGCGCCAGCGGCCTTCAAGTGGATGGCCCGCGTCGACATGAGTTCGCCCCACAGCGCATAGCGCGGCGATGATCCGGTGCAGACGTAGACGTCGTTCGGCTCGAGGCTGTCGAGGGCCTGGAACATCAGGCCGAACGGCTTTGACGACAGCGGATTGTGGCCGCCGGCGCTCTCGCTGAACACATCGGCCTCGAGGACCGGCATGGCGCGTCCGAGCACCACCATATCGGCCCGAAGCGGTCTGAGTCGCGGCGGCAGGAACTGGTGCTGCAGCCCCATCTTGTCGAGGACGTCGCCGACGACAGCCGTGAACAGAACACGCTTCATGGCGGCGAACAGGTCGGCATCATCCTGGTAACGGCGCATCGTCATCTCCTTCTCCGATCGACCGGTCAGGCCGCGGCCCGTGCGAGCCTCAGCCCATGCATGACGCCCCTGAGCTCAGCCAGCCCGCGCAGGCGGCCGATCAACGCGTAACCAGGGTTGGATCGATCCTTGCCGATGTCATCGGCGAGAAGGTGGCCGTGATCCGGGCGCAACGGGATGCGCCAGTCCTCGCGGCCCTCATTCCGCCGGCGCTGCTGTTCCTCGAGCAGTGCCAGGATGACGGCGGGAATGTCGCTGGAGCCGCCGAGGTGATCGGCCTCGTGGAACGATCCGTCCGCTTCGCGCGTCACGTTGCGCAAGTGGGCGAAATGGATGCGCGCGCCAAACTCGCGCACCATCGCCGGCAGATCGTTGTCGGCACGCGTACCGAAGGAACCGGTGCAGAACGTCAGCCCATTGGCGCCGCAGTCGGCGGCCGAGAAGATTCGGCGAACGTCGGCGGCGGTGGAGACGACCCGCGGCAGGCCGAACAGCGGAAAGGCCGGGTCATCCGGATGGATGCAGAGCCGCAATCCAAGATCTTCGGCCACCGGCACGATCTCGCTGAGAAAACCGGCGAGATGCTGGTGCAAGTCGTCCGCGGTCAAGCCGGCGCAGTCGTCGAGCGCGGCACGGAACGAGGCCCGATCGTAGCTTCGCTCGGTGGCCGGCAGGCCGGCAATCAAGTTGCGTTCGACGCGCTCAAGACCGGCCTCGCCCAGGGTTTCGAGGCGCCGTCCGGCCTCTGCGACCCGCTCCGGACCGTAGTCCGCCTCAGCCGTCGGCCGCTTCAGCCCGAACAGATCGTAGGCGGCGAAATCGACGGCATCGAAGCGCAGGGCCAGCGCGCCATTCGGCATCGGGTGGCGCAACTCGGTGCGCGACCAGTCGACCAGCGGCATGAAGTTGTAGCAGACGACCTTGATCCCCTGGCGGGCGAGCGCCCGCAGTGTGTCCTTGTACCAACCGATGTAGCGATCGCGGCCCGGCCCGCCGAGCTTGATCGAGGAGTGCACCGGGATGCTCTCCACCACGCTCCAGGTGAGGCCGGCAGCTGCAATCTCATCCTTGCGCCGGGCGATCTCCGCTTCCGGCCACGGGCTGCCGTCGTAGACGTGATGGAGGGCAGTGACGATGCCGCTCGCCCCGGCCTGCGCGATATGCGCCAACGGCACCGGATCGCCCGGGCCGAACCAACGAAAGCACTCTTCCATGAGATCGTATGACACGCGGACGGCCCTCTGCGGATTGTTTATTGTTGGACCAAGATCGTGACATTGCTGAATGAGGTTGGAAAAATCAAGCCAGATCGAGTCCGTCTGGCGCACATTCCGCGCATTTTCGCGACAATATGCCACATATCCGGGCTCTGGCACGAGTTTTCGCGGAGGATATTGACAAATCCCCAGATCTGGACCAACAAATAGACGACGTTTGAGGGAGGTTCCGCGGCGTGAGCGAACATGGGCCAGCAGATGGGTTAGACGCGCCGAAAGTGTCGGCGGTCGACCGTCTGGTCGAACAGATTCGCGAGTTCATGACCGATCGCGCCCTGCAGGTCGGCGACGCTCTGCCCACCGAACGCGAGTTGGGCGAGATGTTCCATTCGTCGCGCAACACGGTGCGCGAGGCGCTCGTGGTGCTCAGGGCGTTCGGACTGGTGGAAACCCGCCCGAAGGTCGGTGCCGTCGTGTCGGGCGGCCACGGCGAAGCGATCCGGCGGCTGTTCTCCTTCCACAACGGGATTTCACCCGACAGTTTCCGCGACCTGCAGGGGTTCCGCCGCCTCCTGGAGATGGGCGTCGGCGATCACCTGATCCTCCATGCGACCGAGGCGGATCTCGACGGCCTCGACGCGGTCAACGATCGGCTGCTCGCCGCGTCCTCGGTGCAGGAAGCGGCACAGGCCGATTACGAATTCCATGAGGCGCTGATCGCCCTTGCAGGCAACCAGACGACGCTCGCCGCCTACCAACTGCTGATGCCGGTCATCGTCGAACTGATGGAGATCGGCAAGGCCTCGCGGCCGGTCCAGGCCAACACCTACGAGGCCCATCACGAAATCATCGCGGCGCTGCGCGCCCGTGATCGGATCGCCTACGTCTACCTCGTCAGCCGTCATCTCGAATTCGGCCTGCGCTTCGTTCCCGAGGCGGCACCGTCCGATCGGCATCGCGGCGACGGCTGGCCGGCGAACGAGCATCCCGAAGACCGACCGGCCTCGACAGCCGGCGAACAATGAAATCGATAGGGAGGAAACCATGTTGTTCAGCAGACGTCGAATTCTGGGCTACGGCGCAGCTGTCGCCAGCACCGCGCTGGTCGCCACCCCGACGCTGGCCGCCGGTCGCACCATCGCCGGCATCGTCTTCCAGCAGGATCAGTTCTTCCGCACCATCCAGCTTGGCATGCAGGCGGCTGCCAAGGCGGCCGGCGCGCAATTGTTCGAGGCCAATTCGGAATCGAAGGCGGAAAAGGAAGCCAGCCTGATCGATACGTTCATCGCCCGCAAGGTGGACGCCATCGTGATTTCGCCGTTGTCGGCAACGGCCTCGGCTCCGGCGTTGAAGCGCGCCGCCGATGCCGGCATCAAGATCGTCACCTACAATTCCGCGGTCAACGGCGATTTCCCGGTCGCTTATCTGAATTCGAGCCAGCGCGATCTGGGCAATACCACCGGCAAGGCCGCCGCTGCCTATGTCAAGGAGAAGCTCGCCGGCAAGGCCAAGATCGCCACGCTCGGCTTCAAGGCGCTTCTGCCGGAAATCTCGGGCGACCGGGTCGACGGCTTCCTCGATGAGGCGAAGAAGGGCGGCGACATCAAGATCGTGTCGCAGCAGGACGCCTGGTTGGCGGAGAAGGCCGTGGCCGTCACCTCCGACATCCTGACCGCCAACCCCGACGTCAACATCATCTACGCCGCCAATGAGGGCGGCACGGTCGGTGCCGTGCAGGCCGTCAGAAACGCCGGTCTGGCGGGCAAGGTGTTCGTCTTCGGCATCGACGGCACCGAACAGCTGGCGAACTTCCTCCTCGACGGCGACAACGTGCTGCAGTCGGTGACGGCGCAGCAGCCGTTCGTGATGGGCAGAAGCGCAGTCGAAGTGGCTCTGGCGGCGCTGGACGGCAAACCGGTCGAAAAGACCATCATCGTACCGGTGATCGGGCTCAACCGCGCCGACAAACCCGGAGTGCAGAAGTTCCTCGCCGATCTGAAGGCCGCGCAGTGATCGTGCTGCCGGCCCACGCAAGGGCCGGCTGAGCGCTGCCGCGTGCGCATGGAGAGGGCTGACCGGGTCCGGCCGGCCCCTGGAGCATTTCCCGCTCAGATGGAATCATCTGAGCGAAGGGAAATGCTCCAGATTCAATAACTTGAGCGTGTCCTTATGGTTCGGATCGCTTCTATCCGAACCGGACACGCTCTAGGCGTCCCGCGTTCAGCCGGGACCGGCCGATGCAGATAAGATGCTCTAGAGTCAAATACATAGAGCGCCTCACGTGTGCCCAATTGAGCGCACGGCGCTCTAGCGGGACGAGTGAGATGACGACCGTCGCTGCCAGATTGACCGACGTCAGCAAGGATCGGCTGGAATTCCGCGCCGTCAGCAAGCGGTTCGGGCCGACGCTGGCGCTCGACCGATTTTCCCACGTGTTCGAGCCCGGCCGCGTGCATGCCTTGATGGGCAAGAACGGCTCGGGCAAATCGACGCTGATCAAGATCCTCGCCGGAGCGATCGCGCCAACATCCGGCGAGATCCTGATCGGCGGCGAGGACTGCCGCTTCCAGCGTCCGCAGGACGCCTTCGACGCCGGTGTCGTCACCGTGCATCAGGAACTGTCGCTGATCCCGGGTCTGACCATCGGCGAGAACATCTTTCTCGGCCGCCTGCCGCATGTCCGCCGGTTCGGCCTGCCGATGGTCGATTGGATCGCTCTCAATGATCGCGCCCGCGACCTTCTGCATGAGATGGGCCTCGATCTCGATCCGCGCCGCGAGGCGTCCAGCCTGTCGGTCGGACAGCAGCAGGTGGTCGAGATCGTCAAGGCAATGTCGACCGATCCGCGCATCCTGTTATTGGACGAACCGACGTCGGCCTTGGCGACGCGCGAGGTGAAGCAGCTGTTCGGACTGATCGAGCGGCTGAAGGCCCGCGGCGTGTCGATGCTCTACATCACCCACCGCTTGAGCGAACTGTTGGAGATCGCCGATACCTGCACGGTGCTGCGCGACGGCGCCCACGTCGGCACGGTGGAGATGGCCGAGACCGACCATGCCGGCATCGTCGCCATGATGTTCGGCGCCGCTGCCCATGCCACCCGGCCGTCGCGGCGCGACATCAGACGCGATACGCCGGTGCTGCAGGTCGCCGGCCTCCGGCGGGCCGGGCATTTTCACGATATCAGCTTCGACCTGCACCCCGGTGAGGTGCTCGGCTTTGCCGGGCTGCTCGGCTCCGGGCGCACCGAGATTCTGCGTGCCATCTTCGGCGCGGACGCAGCCGACGCCGGCAGCGTGCGGCTGCACGATCGCGAGGTGCGCGGCGCAAGCCCGCGCCAGATGTGTCAGGCCGGCCTCGGCTATACGCCCGAAAACCGCAAGGAGGAGGGGCTGGTGCAGATCCTGCCGACCGCCGACAACCTGTGTATGGCGAGCCACGATCGCATCGCCCCCCATTCCATCGTGACGCGTGCGGCCGAGGACCCCTATGTCCATCGCCAGATCCGCGACCTCAGCATCAAATGCGGCGACCCGGAAAATCCGGTGCAGTCGCTGTCCGGCGGCAACCAGCAGAAGGTGGTCATCGGCAAATGGATGAACACCGAGCCCTCGGTCCTCTTTTTCGATGAGCCGAGTCGCGGCGTCGACGTACAGGCCAAGCGGCAGATCTTCGACATCATCTGGCAAAAGGCGGCCGGCGGCCTGGCGGCGGTGTTCATTTCGACCGAGCTCGAAGAAGTGCTCGAGGTCTGCGACCGCATCCTGGTGATCCACGATGGCGCGATCGTCGCCGAGGTCGATCCGACCAAGACAACCCTGACGGAACTTTACCGGCTCTGCATGGAGGGCCCGACGCAATGACTGTGCGAGACGCTGAGGCGGCAACGGGCAATCCGGCATCGCGGCTACTCAAAGCCTATCCGATGGAACTGATCCTTCTGGCGCTGATCCTGTTCCTGGTCGCCACCGCCCCCGGCTTCGCCTCGCTCGGCAACGTGCTGAACGTGCTGCGCACGGTGGCGATGCTGGGCATCATCGCCTTCGGCATGACGGCGGTCATCATCTCTGGCGAAATCGACCTGTCGGTCGGCGCCGGAGTGGCGCTGGCGGGGTGTATCGTCGCCTGGTTCGCCGAGACGCTGACGGGCTCGCTCGGCGGCACGGCGGCGGTCAGCATCGGTTTCCTTGTCGCGGTCGGCGTCGGCTTTCTGCTCGGCGTCTTCACCGGCAAGTGCCGCCAATTGTACCGCGTGCCGACCTTCATCACTACGCTGGCGCTGTTCACGACGCTCAGAGGCGCCGCCAACCTCATCACTGGCGGCTTCCCCCTGTCCAATCTCCCCTCAGGTTTCGGCTTCTTCGGCGGCGGCTACCTGCTCGGCATTCCCTTCCCAGTCTACATCTTCGCTGCGACGTTTCTGGGCATGCACTTCCTGATGAAGTTCACCAGCTTCGGCCGCGCCGTCTATGCCGTCGGCGGCAATCTCGAGGCGGCGCGCCTATCGGGCATCGACGTCTGGCGGGTGAAGAACCTGACGCTCGGCCTGACCGGCGTCTTGACCGCGATTTCGGGCACGCTGATCGCCTCGCAGATCGGTTCGGGCATCGGCACGACCGCGACCGGCATGGAATTGGACGTCATCGCCGCGGTGATCATCGGCGGAACCTCGCTGATGGGCGGTACCGGGCGGATCTGGGGAACGCTGGTCGGCGTCATCTTCCTCGGCTGCATCGCCAACGGCATGACGCTGCTGAATGTCTCGGAATATTGGCAATACGTGGTGCGCGGCGCGATCATCCTCAGCGCCGTTCTGCTCAATCAGCTTCTGGAAAAGGTGCGCTGACGATGGAACGACGGTCACAGGAATTCCAGGGAAAGGTTGCCCTCGTCACCGGAACGACCGGCATCGGCAGGGCCTCGGCGCTTCGGCTGGGAGCGGATGGCGCAAGCGTGCTGTCGTGCGGCATCGACGCGGCGGCAAATGCCGCATTGGCTGAGGCCGCTCGCGCCGACGGCCTGCAGATCGTCACACGCAAGACCGACGTCTCGATTGAAGCGGACGTTGGCGCGGCGGTGGCGGAATGCGTGCAACGCTTCGGCGGCCTCGACATCATCGTCAATGCCGCCGCCGTCCATCCTTACGGCACTGTCGTGACGACGGACTGGGCCACCTGGACCCACTGCATGACGGTGAATATCGGCGCGATCTATCTGACCGCGCACTTCGGCATCCCTGAGATGCTGCAGCGCGGTGGCGGAGCGATCGTCAATATTTCGTCGGCGCAGGGGCATGCCAGCCAGCAGAACGTCGCGGCCTACGTGGCGACCAAGGGCGCCATCCACGCGCTCACCCGCGCCATGGCGGTCGATCACGCCGGCGAGCAGATCCGCGTCAATTCGGTCTCGCCCGGCTCGGTCAGAACACCGCTGTTGTCGATTGCCGCCCGCACCTACGGCGGCGAAGGCGTGAGCGAAGAAGAGGTCTTCGCGCGATTCGGCGCGGCGCATCCGATCGGGCGCATCGGCGAGCCGGAGGAGGTGGCCGAACTGGTGGCCTATCTGGCGTCGGATCGCGCCGGCTTCGTGACCGGTGCCGATTTCCGCATCGATGGTGGTCTGTCGGCAGTGCTTGGGGTGAAGTGAGGTCGGAATGAAAATCGGTCTTGGGCTCTATCGCGAACAGCTGACGGACGACAATTTCCGGTTCGCACTTCAGGCAGGTGCCACCCACATCGTGGCGCATCTGACCAACTACTTCAGCGGGCGGGACCCCAAGATCTACGGCGGCAAGCCGACCGAAGGCTGGGGCGACTGTTCCGGCGAACAGCTGTGGAGCTACGAGGAACTGTCGGCCCTCGTCGCATCGGTGCGCAACGCCGGGCTGGAACTCGCGGCGATCGAGAATTTCTCGCCGAAGTTCTGGTATGACGTGCTGCTCGGCGGCCCCGAACGGGACAGCCAGCTCGACGCGTTGAAGCAACTGGTGCGCGATGCCGGTCGGGCCGGCGTTCCCTGCATCGGCTACAACTTCTCCATCGCCGGGGTGTACGGCTGGACGCGCGGTCCCTACGCCCGCGGCGGAGCGAATTCGGTCGGCTTTGGCATCAAAGACGCTGAGATCGATGCGCCGATCCCGGACGGCATGGTCTGGAACATGCGCTATCGACCGGAGACACCCGGCGTCGGTCCGATCCACTTGTCCGACAATGAACTCTGGGAGCGTCTGCAGTATTTTCTCCAAGAGCTGGTGCCGGTGGCGGAAGAGGCCGGCGTCGTGCTCGCCGCCCATCCAGATGATCCACCGGCCGACAGCATTCGCGGCACGCCGCGGCTGGTGAACCGGCCGGAGAAGTACGATCGGCTGATGGCCCTGGCACCGTCCGCCGCGAACGGCCTGGAGCTTTGCCTCGGCACGCTGCAGGAAATGCCGGGCGGCGACATCTACGACCATGTGCGACGCTTCGCCCGCTCCGGCCGGATCGGCTACATCCACTTCCGCAATGTGCGGGGCAAGTTCCCGCGCTACGTCGAGACCTTCGTCGATGACGGCGACATCGACATGGCCGAGATCGTGCGCATCCTCAGAGATGAGAACTACCAGGGGGTCGTCATCCCCGACCATACGCCGGAATTGGCCTGCGCGGCCACGTGGCACGCCGGGATGGCCTTCGCGCTCGGCTATATGCGCGCCTTGGTGCAGAACGCCGCCGCGCTCGGTCCGGCGCGGCAGCCGGCCGAAATCCAGGCAGCGCAGTAGGAGGCGTACGTGTCGACTGAGATCAGATGTGTGGCGCCAGTCGGTGATCGCTGCGGCGAGGGGGCGGTCTGGTCGGCGGCGGAAAAGGCGGTCTATTGGACCGACATCAATCGCTTCCTGGTGCATCGCTATGACGAGGCGGGCGCAAGCGTCCGCTCCTGGTTCTTCGACGAACCGGTGGTTGGACTGTCGCTGACGTCCGAGTCCGGGCGCATGCTGGTGATGCTGGCCTCGCGCCTCGTCTGGTGGTGGCCGGCGAGTGACCGCCGGCAGGATCACGGCTTCAGCCTGCCGGGCTATCCCGCGGTCCGGCTGAACGACGGACGCGCCGATCCGGCCGGCAATCTGTGGGTCGGCTCGATGAAGAACAACGTCCTGCCCGATGGCGAAATGGGCGAGGGCGGGCCGGGACAGGGCATTCTCTACCGCGTCGCGCCCGATGGCACGGTCAGCGAGTGGTGCAACGGCCTCGGCATCTCCAATACCGTCGCCTGGTCGCCCGATCATGCGACCTTCTATTTCGGCGACACGCTGCGAAACTGCGTCTGGGCGTTCGATTACGACAAAGCCGCCGGGGCGATTTCCAACCAGCGGCCGCACTTCACCGGGTGTGAACGGGGTCTGCCCGATGGTTCGGCGGTCGACAGCGCCGGCACGCTGTGGAACTGCCGCTTCGGCGGTGGCTGCATCGCCCGCGTCGGTGCCGACGGGCGCTTGCGCGACGTGGTCGATCTGCCGGTGCCGAACGTCACCACCTGCGTGTTCGGCGGCGAGGATCTGCGCACACTTTACGTCACCTCGGCGTCGATCGTCTCCCCGCCCGGCTACCGCCTCGCCGGCAGCCTGTTTTCGCTCAGGACCGAGGTGCCGGGCCTGCCGGAAAACCGGGTGACGATCGCGGTTTAGGTCGGACGGGCCGCTTTCCGGGTTTGCTCGGCGATGAACATCGGCCCGCCCTTGTGTGCTGGGAAGCCGTAGCCGTTGATCATGACCAGATCGATGTCGCTCGAACGCGCCGCAATGCCCGCGGCAAGGAGCTTTTCCCCCTCCTCGGCCATGGCGGCGACGAGCCGTTCGACGATCTCCTCGGCCGCGACGGCGCGCGGCACGATCCCCTTCGCTGCACGGGCAGCCGCAACGACCTGGTCAACCTCCGGGTCGGGCTGGCGCTTGCCGTCGACATAAGCGTACCAGCCACGCCCGACCTTCTGGCCGAAGCGCCCGGCCTCGCACAGTCGGTCGGCGAAGTCGACGTAACGCTCGGCCGGGTCGCGCGTCGCCGCCTGACGCTTCCTGCGCGCCCAGGCGATCTCCAGCCCGGCGAGGTCCGAGACGGCAAACGGCCCCATCGCCAAGCCGAAAGCCTCGATGGCGGCATCGACATCGTAAGGGCTGGCACCATCCTCGACCAGGAATTCGCCGGCGCGGCGATAGGCGGAAAACACCCGGTTGCCGATGAAGCCCTCAGTCACGCCGCAGACGATCGGCAGCTTGCCCATGGCGCGCGCGACCGACAGCGCCGTCGCCAGCACGGTCGGCGACGTCTTGGCGCAGCGCACGACCTCGGCCAGCCGCATGACGTTGGCGGGCGAGAAGAAGTGCAGCCCGACGACCTGCTCCGGACGGTCGACCGCAGCGGCGATTCCGTCCGGATCGAGATAGCTGGTGTTGGTGGCAAGCACCGCATTGGGGCGCACGACGCCCTGCAACGACTGAAACAGCTGGGTCTTTACTTCGAGATCGTCGAATACGGCCTCGATAACGATATCGGCGTCGGCAAGACCGACTAGCTCGGTTGTCGTCGTCAGGCGCGCCAGCCTGACCGCGCCGTCGGCAGCGCTTAAGCGACCGGACTTGACCGCCCGATCGATCAGTCCGGCAATGCGGATCCGCCCGGCCTCGGCGGCTGGTGCCGTCGATTCCACCCCGACCACAGTGAAACCGGCCTCGAGCGCGGCAACCGCGATCCCCGCCCCCATCAGGCCGAGGCCGACGATGCCGACCGTCGAGACCGGCAAGGCAGCCACATCGTCGAGCCCGTCCACTTTGCCTGCCGCGCGTTCGGCAAAGAACACGTAACGCAAGGCCGCGGCCTCGGGGCTGGCGCGGAGCGCCAGGAACGTGCGGCGCTCCTCGGCAAGTGCATCGGCGAGCGGCGTTTCGGCGGCGGCACGCACCAGTCGGACAGCAGCCGCCAGAGCAGACTGACCGCGGCTGCGCGCCAGCACCTTGGCCTCTGCCGCTTCGACGGCTGGCACCGGCTCCGGCGGAACGGACAGCCCGCCGGTGCGACGCAATGGGCTACCCACGAGCGCCAGGGCGAGTTCGCGCGCCTCGTCGACGAGATCGCCGGCCGACAGGCGATCGACAATGCCGAACGTTTGCGCAGCGCCCGCATCGACAATGCGTCCGCTGCCGATGAGATCGATGGCGGCGACGATGCCGGTAAGTCGCGGCAGCCGCTGCGTGCCGCCGGCCCCGGGCACGACGCCGAGCTTGACCTCGGGCAATCCCAGTTTGGCCTTCGGTGCGGCGATGCGGGCATGGCAGGCAAGGGCCAGTTCCAGGCCGCCGCCGAGCGCCACGCCGTTGATGGCAGCGACGACCGGCTTCGAGCAGGCCTCGATCTCCGCCACGACATCGGGCAGCAACGGAGGGGCGGGTGGCGCATCGAACTCACGGATATCGGCGCCGCCGACGAAGGATTTGCCGGTGCCGGCGATGACGATCGCCAAGATGGCAGGCGCCGCAATCGTCATGCCGATCGCGGCGAGAAGGCCGGCACGGACCGACGTGGCGGCGGCGTTGACCGGCGGATTGTCGATGGTGACCAGAAGCACGCCCTGGTCGACCTCGCCGAAGACGGTGGCGGAGAAGGCGAGCCGCTCGATCGGCCGGCCGGGCACAATGGAGCTCTCGCTCGTGCCGTCACCCATACCCTCGCTCATGACGTTACTCTGGCACCACGGCGGTGGCCTGGATTTCGACTTTGGCCCGGTCCTCCATCAGCGCCACCACCTGAACGGCGGCCATGGCGGGAAAATGCTTGCCGATCACCTCGCGGTAGACCGCGCCGATCTCCTTCAGACGAGACAGATAGTCCTGCCTGTCGACGAAATACCAGGTCATCGACACGATGTGGCGGGGATCGGCACCACCGGCCTTGAGCACGGAGACGACATTGAGGAGCGTCTGGCGGATCTGCTCGACCAGATCATCGGACTCGAACACCTGATGCGGCGTCCAGCCGATCTGCCCCCCGACATAGATCTGGCGCCCGCTCGCCAAGACGCCATTGGCATAGCCGATGGGCTTGGCCCAACCGTCGGGCTGAAGGATTTCATGCATCATGGATCTCCTGGAGCGCGGCAAGGCCGGCGCGAAGGTCGTCCGGCCAGCTGATGGCGCGGTGCGTGTCGAGATTGGTGGCGACGAGGATCTGCCGGGCGGTCCAAACGGTGCGTTCGCCGACCGCCACATGAATGGCCAGTTCCAGCGACGAGCGGCCGAGCTTGATGATGGTGAGGGTGAAATCGAGCCTGTCGCCGTGAAAGGCCGCCGCCTTGAAGTCGACGTCGAGCTTGACCGTCGGTACCCCAACCCGGCGGTCGCGGATCATTGCCGGCCAGGGCGAATTGGCGCGGGCGAAGAATTCTTCGGTCACGTCGACGAGCAGGCGCATGTAGGCCGGGTAGAAGGCGATCCCGGCGGGATCGCATTCCGAAAAACCAAGCCGGCGCGAGGTGGTGAAACCCATGGGAGGCCTCAGTTGGCGAAAGCGGCAAAGCCGGTGATGGCGCGGCCGAGGATCAAGGCATGGATATCGTGGGTTCCCTCGTAGGTGTTCACCACCTCGAGGTTGACCAGATGGCGGGCGATGGCGAACTCGTCGGAGATGCCGTTGCCGCCGAGCATGTCGCGGCAGGCGCGTGCGATATCGAGTGCCTTACCGCAGGAGTTGCGCTTCAGGATCGAGGTCAGTTCCACCGGCGGATGCCCCGCCTCCTTCAGCCGGCCGAGGCGCAGGCAGCCCTGCAAGCCCAGCGAGATCTCAGTGACCATGTCAGCAAGCTTCTTCTGGATCAGTTGGTTGGCGGCGAGCGGCCGGCCGAACTGCTTGCGGTCGATGACATATTGCCGGGCACGGGCGTAGCAGTCCTCGGCGGCGCCAAGCGCCCCCCAGGCGATACCGAAACGGGCCGAATTCAGGCAGGTGAACGGCCCCTTCAGCCCGGTGACGTCGGGCATCAGGTTTTCCTCCGGCACGAACACCTCGTCCATGACGATCTCGCCGGTGATCGAGGCCCTGAGGCCGACCTTGCCGTGGATCGCCGGGGCCGACAGGCCCTTCCAGCCCTTCTCCAGGATGAAACCGCGGATCAGTCCGTCCTCGGTCTTTGCCCAGACAACGAAGACGTCGGCGATTGGGGAATTGGTGATCCAGGTCTTGGCGCCCGACAGCGAATAGCCGCCGGCGACCTTCTTCGCCCGGGAGATCATCGAGGCGGGGTCGGAGCCGTGGTTGGGCTCGGTCAGGCCGAAGCAGCCGATCCATTCGCCGGTGGCGAGCTTCGGCAGATACTTCTGCTTTTGCGTCTCCGTACCGAAGGTCTCGATCGGCACCATCACTAGCGAGGACTGCACGCTCATCATCGAGCGATAGCCGCTGTCGACCCGCTCCACCTCGCGCGCGATCAACCCATAAGCGACGTAACCGAGGCCGGCTCCGCCGTATTCCGGCGCGATCGTCGGCCCGAGCAGCCCCAATTCGCCCATTTCGCGGAAGATCGTCGGATCGGTTGTCTCGTGCCGGAATGCATGCAGCACGCGCGGCGCCAGCTTATCCTGGGAGTAGGCACGGGCGGTGGCAGCGACCATGCGCTCCTCTTCGCCGAGTTGTTCATCCAGCCCGAACGGATCGGCCCAATTGAAGATTTCCCGAGACTGCGACATGGCTCAACCCTGTTTTGCGGCTTTCAAGAGTTCGCGGGCGATGATCAGCTTCTGCACTTCCGTGGCACCCTCGTAGATCCTCAGCGCCCGGATCTCGCGATAGAGGCGCTCGACGACCTCGCCGGACGTCACCCCACGCCCGCCATGCAGCTGCACGGCGCGATCGATGACGGATTGCGCCGTCTCGGTCGCGATCATCTTGGCCATCGCCGCTTCCTTGGTGGTCGATAGGCCTTCGACGTCGCGCCGCCAGGCGGCACGGTAGGTGAGGAGCGCCGCGGCGTCGATGCTGGCCGCCATGTCGCCGAGCGCGGCCTGGGTCAGTTGCAGGTCGGCGAGCGTGCCGCCTAACATCCGGCGCGTCGTGACATGGGCTAGCGTCTCGTCGAGCGCGCGGCGGGCGAACCCCAAGGCGGCGGCGGCGACCGAAGCGCGGAAAATGTCGAGTGTACGCATGGCGAGCTTGAAGCCCTCGCCGGGAGCGCCCAGCCGGCGCGCGGCGGGCACGCGACACGTGTCGAAGCGGATGGTGGCGAGCGGGTGCGGCGCGATGACGTCGATGCGTTCCGTAACCGAGAAGCCGGGATCGTCGGGATAGATGACGAAGGCGGAGATGCCGCGCGTGCCCGGCGCCTCGCCGGTGCGGGCAAACACCGTGTAGACGTCGGCGATGCCGCCGTTGGAGATCCAGGTCTTCTCGCCATCGAGAATATAGCTGTCGGCCTCGGCGCGGGCAGCACAGGACAATGCCGCGACGTCGGACCCGGCATCGGCCTCGGACAAGGCGAAGGCGGCGAGCCAGTCGCCGGCGCGCACCTTCGGCAGCACGGCGCGCTTCACTTCGGCCGAACCGGCCAGCGAGATGGCGCCGGTGCCGAGCCCCTGCATGGCGAAGGCGAAATCGGCGAGCCCGTCGTGCCAGGCGAGCGTCTCGCGGGCGAGACAGAGGAGCCGCGAGCGGATCGAGGCACCCGCCTCATGCGGTTCCGGCACGGCGGCGGCAAGAAGGCCGGCCTCGCCCAGCCGCTTCGCCAGCGTCCGGCAGGTCGCATCGACGTCGGCATGATCAAGCCCGTCGAGCCCGCCCTCGGCGATGAAGCCGTCGAGACCATCGGCATAGGCGCGGTGCTCGGGTGAGAAGAACGGCCAAGCGAGATGTTCGCGCGTCGGGCGGAGGACCGGCATCGCTCAGGTCCCCTCGAATGCAGGCTTCGTCTTCGCGGCAAAAGCCTCAAAGGCACGGCGGAAGTCTCCCGTCGTCATGCAGATCGCCTGCGCCTGCGCTTCCGCTTCGATCAGCTGGTCGATGCCCATCGCCCATTCCTGATTGAGCATGGTCTTGGTCATCTGGTGCGCGAACCAGGGGCCGTCGGCGAGCGAATGGGCCAATTCCAAAGCCTTTGCCTCCAGGTCTGCAGCCGGATGGAGGGCATTGTAGAAGCCCCAATCGCGGCCTTCCTCAGCCCGCATCACCCGACCGGTGTAGAGGAGTTCGGCCGCCCGGCCCTGGCCGATGATCCGCGGCAGGATGCCGCAGGCCCCCATGTCGGCGCCGGCCAGTCCGACGCGGGTGAACAGGAAGGCGGTCTTGGCTTCCGGTGTGGCCAACCGCAGGTCCGAGGCCATGGCGAGAATGGCGCCGGCGCCGGCTGAAATGCCGTCGACTGCGGCGATGATCGGCTGCGGGCAGTGCCGCATCGCCTTGACCAGATCGCCGGTCATGCGGGTGAAGGCGAGGAGGTCCGGCATCGCCATGTGCGTCAGCGGCTCGATGATCTCGAACACGTCGCCGCCCGAGGAGAAGTTGCCGCCCGCCCCGGTTATGACGACCGCGCGAATGTCGGAGGCATAGACCAGGTCGCGGAACAGGTCGCGCAATTCGGCGTAGGACTCGAAGGTGAGCGGGTTCTTCCGCTCCGGACGATTGAGCCGGACGATGGCGACGCGACCGTCGGCGCTTGCCTCGAACTGGAAATGCGCCGCGACGTGGTCGCGGAACGGCCGCCGCATCGCCGACATGATGGAACCCTTGTCGCTCATCCGGGCATGACCTCCCCGCCAGCGATGGCGATCGCCTGGCCTGTTATCGATTGGGCCGCCGGCGAGGCGAGCCAGAGAACCGCGTCGGCGACCTCATCGGGGCGGATCAGCCGCCCCTGCGGGTTGCCGGCGGTCAATTCGGCGAGCGCTTCGGCCTCGCTGCGGCCGGTCTTCTTCATGATCGCCGCGACCGCGTCGGCAACCAAGGGCGTGTCAGTGTAACCGGGGCAGACGGCGTTGACGGTGACGCCGGTCTTCGCCAGTTCGAGCGCCAGCGACCGCGTCAGGCCGATGACGCCATGCTTGGCGGCCGAATAGGCGGCAACGTAACGATAGCCCTTCAGGCCGGCGGTCGAGGCGATATTGACGATCCGCCCCGCCGGAGCCGCCTTCACGTCCGCGAGTACCGCTCTCGTCACCAGGAATACCGAGGTCAGATCGACCGCGATCACCCGCTGCCACTGCTCCAGCGTCGTCTTGGCAAAAGGCGCCGTCTCCGCCGCCCCGGCGTTGTTGACGAGGATCAACACGGGACCGAAGGCGGCGCGTGCCGCCGCCAACCCGCGCTCGATCGCCGCCTCGTCGGTGACGTCGAAACCGGCGACGATATTGGCCGAGCCCGCCGGGAGACCGGCGGCGACGGCTCGCAACGGCGCCTCGCGCCGGCCGGCGAGCGTCACTCGTGCGCCGGCTGCGGCCAGTCGGCGAGCGATCGCCACGCCGATGCCGGAACCGGCCCCGGTGACGAGGGCGTGGTTGCCGGCAAGATCGGTTGCGACGTTCATGCCCCTCTCCTCCCCAGGCCCTGCGCTCACCGGACCGCCGCAGCGCGCTCGAGGTTCGCCTCGTACTGCCCCTTGGCAGACCGGTACTGCTTCGGCCAGGGGATTGCCTTCAGTCCGATCTTGGCCGCCTCGTGCAGCGCCCAGGACGGATCGGCCAGATGCGGCCGGGCGATGGCGCAGAGGTCGGCGCGGCCCGCGGCGATGATCGAGTTGGCGTGGTCGGCCTCGGAGATGGCGCCGACTGCGATGGTCGGCACATGCACCTCGTTGCGGATCTTGTCGGAGAACGGCGTCTGGAACAGCCGGCCGTAGACCGGCTGCTCCTCCTTCCACACCTGGCCGGACGAGCAGTCGATGACGTCGGCGCCGGCCTCCTTGAACATCTTGGCGAAGACCGCCGCATCCTCGGGCGTATTGCCGCCCTCGAACCAGTCGTGACAGGAAAGGCGCACCGAGATCGGCCGCTCCTCGGGCCAGACCGCCCGCACGGCGCGGAATACTTCGAGCGGAAAGCGCGCGCGGTTGTCGTAGGAGCCGCCGTACTCGTCGTCGCGACGGTTGGTCAGCGGCGACAGGAAGCTCGACAGGAGATAGCCGTGCGCGGCGTGCAGCTCCAGCCAGTCGATGCCGGCCGCCGCCGCGCGCCGGGTCGCGGCGACGAAATCAGCAATGACGCGGTCCATGTCGGCGCGATCCATCGCCTTCGGCACCCGGCTCACCGGCAGGTACGGCAGCGCCGAGGCGGAGATCAGCGGCCAGCCGCCGTCTTCGAGCGGCTGGTCGATGCCGTCCCAGGCCAGTTTGGTCGCCCCCTTGCGACCGGCGTGGCCGATCTGGCAGGCAACCTTGGCGTCGGAATTGCCGTGCACGAAGTCGACGAAGCGCTTCCAGCCCTGCCCCTGTTCGTCGTTCCATAGCCCCAGGCAGCCGGGAGTGATGCGCGCATCCGGCGACACGCAGGTCATTTCGGCAAAGACGAGCCCTGCCCCGCCCATGGCGCGGGCGCCCAGGTGCACCATGTGAAAGTCGTCGAGGAGCCCGTCGTTGGCCGAATACATTGCCATCGGCGAGACGACGATGCGGTTGGCGAGCGTCAGCCCGCGCACCTTCAACGGCGTGAACATCGGCGGCAGCGAGCGGCCGTTGCCGGTCACAGGCAGGCCGGATTTCGCGGCGAACCAGCGCTCGTAGCCTTCGAGCCAGGCCTTGTCGCGCAGGCGCAGGTTCTCGTGGCTGATGCGCTGCGACCGCGTCAGCATGGAATACATGAACTGTTCGGGCTCGAGTGAATCGGCATAGCGTCGACCGACCACCTCGAACCATTCCATGGCATTGCGGGCGGCGTTCTGGATGCGGGCGACGTCGACGCGGCGGACCTCTTCGTAAGCCTGGAGCACTGCCGGGAGCTTGTCAGCTCCATGCCCCAGTGCCTCGAACTGGCGGGCCAGTTCAATGGCATCGTCGATGGCGAGCTTGGTGCCGGAGCCGATGGCGAAATGCGCGGTGTGGGCCGCGTCGCCCATGAGGACGACGTGGCTGTTTCCGTTGAAATGGCTCCACTTGCCGCAGATCAGCCGGTTGAAGTTCAGCCAGGCCGAGCCCCTGAGATGCCGCGCGTTGGTCATCAGGCTGGCGCCGTCGAGCACCTCGGAGAACAGGGCTTCGCAGAAATCGATGGACCCCTGCTGGTCGAGGTCGCCGAGCCCATGCGCCTGATAGGCCTCCTCCGTCGTCTCGACGATGAAGGTCGAGGTATCGGCGTCGAACTTGTAGATGTGCGCCTGGAACCAGCCATGCTCGGTCTTGCGGAAGTCGAAGGTGAAGGCGTCGTAGAGCTTTTTCGTGCCGAGCCAGATGTAGCGGTTCGGCCGGACGAGGAGGTCGGGCTGGAACTCCGCCTCGTAGCGATTGCGGATCTTCGAGTTGATGCCGTCGGAGGCGATGATCAGGTCGGCATCGGGGAATTCGAGATCGCTGTCGACATCGCGCTCGAAGATGAGTTCGACGCCGAGGTCCTCGCAGCGCTTCTGCAGGATGTTGAGAAGCTGCTTGCGGCCGATGCCGACGAAGCCGTGGCCGGAGGTGCGCTGGCGCGTGCCCTTGAACAGGACCTCGATATCGTCCCAATGGTTGAAGGCGTCCTCGATCGCGGCCGCCGTCTCGGTGTCCCAATCGCGCATCGCCGCCATGGTGGCGTCGGAGAACACCACGCCCCAGCCGAAGGTATCGTAGGGCTTGTTGCGCTCGACGACCCGGATGTGGTGCTCGGGGTGGAGCTTCTTCATCAACAGCCCGAAATACAACCCGGCCGGGCCACCACCGATAGAGACGATGCGCATTGGAGTGTTCCTCTCGTCATCCCGTCCGGTATCCGGCGACGGCTCCGGGCGGCGTGTCCAGGCGATGTATCCAGTCCGGGCAATTGGGCCCTGGCCTGGCGATAGCCGGTTCATCTCTTTGGCTGCCAACACGATCAGTACTGGCACACCCGGGCTCGATCGAAGACTGCCCCGCCGTCGCTCGGGTCCAATCGCCCGGGCGAAAACGGCGGTGCGACCGCTGATTTAGTTTAAGCTTAAACTATCTTGTCGCAACCATGCGGTCAAGCCTGCTCAGTCGAGAATGTTCGGCCTGCCAACCTCATGTCGACATTGCCGTCCCTCGATCCCGATCGTGGAATTGGGCAATTTTCGGCACCGCGAAGCGCGCGGGCCTGCCGATACGGCGATCGTCAAAGCAACGGCGCGGAATGCCCGATCAAGCCGTCAAACTGCGATAGCCACCGCGCCAATAGACCAGCGCGTCCTCGCCCTCGGCTGTGGCTACGCCCATGACGCGCCCGATGACGACCGAATGACTGCCCTTGTCGAACATGTCGTCCAGTTCGCAGTCGAATGCGACCGCGGCATCTTTCAACAGGGGGGCTCCTGTGACCATTGTCCGCCAATCCGCCCCGTCGTAGCGGGCGCTGCCCGTGGTACCGTCGCGCCCACTGAACCGCTCGGCAAGCGCACGGTGGTGAGGCCGCAGGAAATTGACGCCGAAGGCTGCATGGCGCGCAAACAGCGGCCACGAAGATGCCTGCCGGTTCACGCAGACCAGCACCAGCGGCGGGTCCGCAGACAGCGAGCCCGCCGATGTGGCCACGAGGCCCGAGCGCTCGTCGCCGGTGCCGACGGTAATCAGACTGACCGTACCGACGAATTGGCGCATGGCGGCGCGGAAGATGTCGGCAGAAATCGGTGCCGACGGCGCTAAGTCCACTGCCTGCATGCCCTTCGTCCCTCGTAGCTACGGCTGGGTGCCCGGGTGCGATGCATCCGGGACGCCGGTGCGCGGTCGGCAGAAACCGCCGCGCGCCTCATCTCATGCGACGGCGGCGACGGCGGGAACCGGGCGGCGGATGCCTGCCTCGGCCAAGATCGGCAGCACCGTGTCGCGGAAGTAGGGGAACTCCTCGGCGTAGTCGACGAAGGAGAGCGTGGTACCGCCGAAGCCGGCGCGGTGCAGCGAAATGAGGCCATCCGCCACTTGTTCCGGCGTGCCGACGAGCGGGAATCCGCCGTGGCCGGCTGCCATGCGGTCGCGGATCAAGGCCAGGAGGTCGTGCGGGAAGGAGTGGGCGTGGGCGAACTGCAGCCGAACGAGGTTGTCCACGGCCTCCCAGTCGGCGTTGTCCTTGCCGAAGTGCTGCAGATAGTCGCGCGCCTCCTTTTCCGTCGGTCGGCAGACGACATGCGAGAAGGTCAGCACGCCGACGGATCGGCCGATCGCTGCCGCCTGCGCCTTCAGCGCGCCGATCTCTTCGACCGAGCGGCTGAGATCGATGGCGGGAGTGAACAGGAAGTCGGCGTTGCGCACCGCAAATTCGCGGCCTTCCTGGGACCCGGCGGCGTTGAGGATGGGGATGGCCCGGGACGGACGCGGATCGCCGAGCACGCCCTTCAGCTTGAAATGCGGTCCGTCCCAGTCGAACGCCGCGTCACGCGACCACAACGCCTTGACCACGTCGAACCAATCCTGCGCGTAGCCGTAACGATCGGTATGGTCGCCCGGCAACTCCAGACCCAGCGCATCGTATTCCGGCTTGTTCCAGCCAGCGACGATGTTGAGACCGATGCGGCCGCGGCTGACCTGATCGATGGTGGCGATCTGCTTGGCGATCACCACCGGATGGTTGGCGGTCACGTGAATCGTGGCGAAGACGTTGATGTTCTGCGTGGAAGCGGCAAGGCTCGCCGCCCAGGTCATGGTTTCGAGAACGCCGCCGTGAAAATTGGTATCGCCGCCATACCCGATCCAGCGGGCGATCGGCAGCATGAAGTCGATGTCGGCTGCATCGAGCAGGCGGGCGAGCTTCAGATTGTTGTCCCAGGAGTTGACCCAGCGCTCGGGCACCTTGGTGACCGACATGCCGCCCGAGCAGTTGCTGGCGAAGGTGCCGAGCAGGAACTGGTTGGCATCGAACATGCGATTGCGGTTGGACGGCATGCGACACTCCATCGAGTTTATGTTTGAATTTCTATTTGATAATTTATTTTAAGCCTAAACGAGTCAAGCCGAAGTTTGCGCCAGAGCGGTGCCTGCGGCTGCGTCAGATTGGCGCGCCCGCAGGCATCCGGCCGGCGGCAGGGCCGAGATCGGAACCAAATCGGGACGGTGCGCGTCGGACTGCCGGGGCAGGTCCGCAGCGACGATTGGCATTTTTGACGGGGTGGCTGCGGGCGGGCGCGGCAGATCTTGCGGCTGATGTCGCGAGGCCGCAGTATCGCGCGCCGTCACGAGATCCCGCACCGGGATAGCGATCCGCCTGCCGGCATTACCATAGCTGAAATTCGCTTCGGACCCGAACCCAGATGACGCCCAAGAAAGACACGAAGCCGAAATCGACGTCGAAGGCACTCGATCGCAGCTGGCATCTGTCCCGGTCGCCGGGCGAGCTGGACCTGACGGAAACCGAGTTCGCCTTGATGCGGGCCTACGAAGGCTTCGGCCGTTGGCAGGCCGAATGCCTCGCCGCCGTTGTCGATTTCGCCGCCACCGGACCGGAAAACGCGCTTCTGCACATCATCCGCATGAACGACCGGCCCAAGACCATCAAGGATCTGGCCCATCTGACCAACCGCACCGATATTCCCAACATCCAATACAGCCTGCGCAAGCTGATCAAGGCGGGGTTGGTGGAGCGGCAGGGCAGCGGGCGCGCCGGCGTAACCTATTCGGTCACGCCGGCCGGCTGGAAGGTGACGGAGGATTACGCGGACGTCCGCGATGCACTTCTACTGGAAGCGATCCGCTCCGTGCCGGATTTTTCCGAACGGCTGTCGCAAGCAACACACTCGCTGGAGCTGCTGACCGGGATCTACGAGCAGGTTGCGCGCGTCGCCGCGACGCACCGTCGATCGTCCCGCTGAACAGAGGCGGACGCCTTACTTGGCCGGGTCCTTGGGGCTCCACAGGACGGTGTCGGCGGTCTTCTCGTAGGCCATGCCGTTCGGGTAGGAGATCGCCTCCATCTGCAGCCCCCACGGCGCCTTGAAGTAGACGATCGCCTGGCCGGCGGCCGGGCCTTCGCTGACCGGAATCGGGCCGAACAGCGTGTTGACGCCCTTCGAGCGCAGGTACTGGTCGGCGGCCTTGATGTCGTCGACGTAGAAGGCGATGTGATAGCCGCCGATATCGCTGTTCTTCGGCTGCACGCGCTGCTGATCTGGCGAGGTGTAGCTGAACAGCTCGATGTTGGAGCCGTTGCCGCAGCGGATCATGGTGATCTGGGTGATCACCGCGCGCGGATGCACGTCGAGCGCATCCTTCATGAAGGTGCCCTTGTCGTCGGCGAACGGGCCGAACGACATGGCCTTCTTGCAGCCGAGCACGTCGGTGAAGAAGGTGACGGCCTCGACCATGTTCGGCACGGTGACGCCGGTGTGGTCATGTCCGCGCATGCCGGGAAGCCCGTCAGCGGAAGCGGTTGAAGCGAAGCCCAGCGCGGCAAGCGCCAGCGTGGCTGCGAGCAGAAAACGATGCATCGGATTGCCCTCCACACGGGCCGGAACCGGAGACAAGGCTCCGCCATCGCCCCCGACGGCCCGTCTTGCCGGGAGCGCGAAACGTCTGGTTTTGGCAATGCGCGTCAGCCCGGCAGGCTCTCCCGGGCCAGCCAGTGCGGATCGGGTTCTGGAAGCGGAATGGCGTCAATCAGCGCGCGGGTGTAGTCGGCACTCGGTGCCGCGAAGACCTGATTGCAGCTGCCGGTTTCGACCACGCGGCCAGCCCGCAGCACGTAGACGCGGTCGCAGACGGCGCGGATCACCGACAGGTCGTGGCCGATGAAGGCCATGGCGAGACCGAGATCGCGGCACAGCCCCTTCAGGAGGTTGAGTGCCTGCGCCTGGGTCGAGACGTCGAGCCCTGAGACGATCTCGTCGGCGACGACGAAATCCGGCTCGAGCAGAGCCGCCCGGGCGATGCCGACACGCTGGCGCTGGCCGCCCGACAATTCGTGCGGATAGCGTTCGAGCGCCGCCTCGGGCAGGCCAACGCGGTCCATCAGCCGTTTGATGCGGGCGCCGGCTTCGCCCGCCGCGCAGACGCGATGAAACAGCATCGGTTCGGTAAGGATGCGGCGGATGCGGTGGCGCGGATTGAGCGAAGCCATCGGATCCTGGAAGATCATCTGCATGCGCCGGCGCAACGGCCGCATCGCCGCTTCGCTGAAGCGCGTGATGTCCTCACCGGCAAAGCGGATCGAGCCGGCAGCGACGTCGCCGAGGCGCAGGATGGCGCGACCGAGCGTCGATTTGCCGGAACCGCTCTCGCCGACGATGCCGACGGATTCGCCGCGGCGGATCTCCAGGTCGATGCCGTGCAGCACCTTGACCCCGCCCGGCTCCAACCCGAGGTTCTGCCGCCTGGTGCCGTAGACGACCTCGACGCCCTCGCAGGCAATGAGCACGTCACTCATACCGGCCTCCCGTAGCGCTGCGACAGGTCGCGTCGCATGGCAGAGATGACGCCGTCCGGGACCGGATGCAGGCCGGCATCGGGCTGGTCGTAGCGCGGGCAAGCCTCGATCAGCGCACGCGTGTAAGCGTGGCGCGGATTGGCCAGCATGTCAGCGGCCGGCCCCGCCTCGATGACGGTACCGCCATAGAGCAGCGTCACCGTATCGCAGATCTGGGCGACGACGCCGAGGTCGTGCGTGACGAAGATGACCGCGGTGCCGTGCGCCTCCTGCATGGAGCGGATCAGCCGCAGGATCTGCTTCTGCACGGTGACGTCGAGAGCGGTGGTCGGTTCGTCGGCGATGACCAGGCGCGGCTCGAGCGCGAAGGCGGCGGCGATCAGCACGCGCTGGCGCATGCCGCCCGAGAGTTCGTGCGGATAGGCGGCGAGCACGCGCTGGGGCTCGCGGATATGCACTTCTTCGAGGAGCGCCAGCGCCTTGTCGTGCGCTTCGCGCGACGACAACCCACGCTTCATGCGCAGGCCATCGGTCAATTGCGCCTCGATGCGCCGGCCAGGGTTGAGCGCCGTCTGCGGATCCTGCGGAATGAGAGTGATCTCGGCGCCGAGGAGCTGCCGGCGTTCGCGCGCCGGCATGGCGAGCAGGTCGCGGCCGTCGTAGCGGATTGCTCCGCCGGTGATGACCACGTCGCGCGGCAGGATACCCAGCAGCGCCTTGCCGATGGTCGATTTGCCGGCACCCGATTCGCCGACGAGGCCCCTCACCTCGCCGCGTTCGAGCGACAGCGACACTTTCGACAGGATCTCCTGGCCGCGCGATTGCACGCGGGCCGACAGTCGCTCGATGGTCAGAATGGGGCTCATCGGCGCATCACCGGGTCAAGCGTGCGGCGCATTCCCTCGCCGAACAGGTTGAAGGCGAGGACGGTGACGAACAGCACGGCCAGGGGCGCCGCTAGCACCCACCAGCCCTGATGCAGCATCTGCCGACCGGAGGCGATCATGCCGCCCCAGGTCGGCGTATCGGAGGCGACGGACAGACCGACGAACGACAGGATCGCTTCGACGATGACGGCGATGCCGGCTTCGAGGCTGAGGAGCGCCACAATGATTGGCCACAGGTTGGGGACGATCTCGTTAACGAGGATGTGCAGCCGCGGAAAGCCGATGGCGCGCGCCGCCGTCACATAGTCGAGCGCCCCTTGCGCCATGGTCTCGGCCCTGACCACACGGGCAAACCGCGTCCAGTCGATGATGACGATCGCCGCGATCACCGAATGCAGGCCGGAGCCGAACACCGCCACCAAGAGGATCGACAGCAGCACAGGCGGAAACGCCATCCAGATGTCGATCAGCCGCGAGATGATCGTATCGGCAAGGCGGCCGTACCAGCCGGCGATGAGGCCGAGCCCCGTGCCGATCAATCCGGCGAGCCCGGCGGCGACGAAGGCGACGGTGAAGGCGACGCGGCTGCCATAAAGGAGGCGCGCCAGCACGTCGCGGCCGAGATCGTCGGTGCCGAGAAGATGGGCCGGGTCGGCGCCGGCAAAGCCGATGGGAGGCAGCGTCGCCGACATCAGATCCTGCTCGAGCGGATCGGCGGGAGAGACGAGCGGGGCAAGAATGGCGAGCGCCAGGCCGATGAGGATGACCAAGCCGCCGAAGGCCACCTTGGCATCGAGGCTCAGGAAGTGCCTGCCGCGGCCGATCAGCCGGCGGACCTTGCGGGCCCGGTCGGAGGAAATCGGTGCGACGGAGGAAATCTGTTCAGCCATGCCGGAGCCTCGGATTGGAGAAGGCCACGAGCGCATCGACCGCCAGATTGACCAGGATGAAGATCAGTCCGAACATCAGCACGAGCCCCTGGATCAGCGGCAGGTCGCGGTTGATTACCGCGTCGACGCCCATGTTGCCGATGCCGGGATAGGAGAAGATCCGCTCGACGATCACCGTGCCGCCGATGAGAAAGGTGAACTGCACGCCGGTCAGCGCCAGCGTTGGCCCGATGGCGTTGCGCAGGGCTTCCTGCAGC
>JARLIT010000131.1 GCA_031291575.1 Ancalomicrobiaceae bacterium | reverse complement strand
TGATGATCGTGTCGAACGTACTGAATTCATGCATGTCCGGTTCCTTCCCTTGACCAAGTTTATCGTTGTCCGCTGCGATGGGCGGGCTTTCGTGGCCTTACGCCACAGCGGCGGCCGCGGGTCGGCCGAGTTGGTACTTCATCAGGATGCGTTCGATGGTGGCGACGTCGTCGGCCGAGAAGGCCGTGGCGTAGCGGCTGTCGCCGACCGCCTCGCCCATCAGCGCGGCCGCCTTCTTGACCGCTGCGGGTGCAAAGGCGACGGCGTATAGGTCCTTCCGGAGACCTGAGATCACGTCCTGGGCGGCGCGCGAACCGGCGATGTCGCCGCTGGCAAAGCACGTCCAGATACGGGCGACCCATTCGGGCGCTACGTTGGCAAGACCCGAGATGCAGGCAGCCGAGCCGGCGAGGAAGCCGTCGTGGGCGAGATGATCCGGGCCTGACAGGACGTCGAAGCCGGCGATGCCACGGGTCGCCTCGAGGAAGCCGGCGATGCTGGCCCAGTCCCCGGCGCTGTCCTTGATGCCGACGATGTTTTCGTGAGCTGCAAGCTTCGCCGCGGTCTCTGGTGCGATGGTATTCCCGGTGCGGCCGGGGATATTGTAGAGGTAGACCGGGAGCGGGACGGCGTCGGCGACGCGTCTGTAGTGGTCGACGAGTTCGGCCTGTTTCAGCGGCACGAACCACGGCGTGATGACCGAGACGGCATCGACGCCGATTTTCGCCATCGTCTTGCCCAGCGCAATGGTGGCCGCCGGCGACACTTCGCCGATATGGGCGACGAGCGGCACGCGGCCCTTGACAACGGCGTGGCAGATTTCCGCGACCGCGATCTTCTCGGGCGTCTCCAGCGCGAAGAATTCGCCGTTCGTGCCGGCGCAGAAGACGCCGTTGCCGTGCGCGACCTGGCGCTCGACCTGGGCACGCAGCCCCGCCTCGGACACCCGTCCGTCGGGGCCGAACGGCGTGACCACTGCCGTCAGAACGCCTGTGATTCTCGTCATGAGCTTGAGCCTTTCCTCAACCTTCGCCCGCTCGATACGACGGCGCGTATGAGCGGTTTGATATATCGCGACCAACCGTCTGCCAGCCCCAGGTGCGCCCGAGCGACCACCACCAGTCGACGGCACTGCAGTCACACACTTCGTCATCGCGGCGGTCGCCCGCCCCCACTTCCGGCGTCGGCCGGCACGGCAACGCGGGGATCCTGTCTCTGCTTCGTCGCGTCCGTTGATCGGATTGCGAACATTTGTTCTTGATTTGCACAAACGAAACACCATCCCATTGCCTTCGTCAAGAGAGTAGATCCATCCGGTCTATTTCGCAGTTCGTTCGGATAGCGAACATTGGCAAGTATCCGGCATTCTCCTTCTCCCTATTTCATTCCTGTACACTTTCTCTTCCTTCGATTCTCATGGTCTTGCAATGACATGGACGTCTTCCTCGGTGCCGACAACATGATCGATGGCACCCGTCTACCGCTGGATTGTCGTTCCGCCGGGATGAATGCGTCGACCTGCGGCAAAATATCCTTCCACGCCACCCCGCTCGCTCTTGACAGCCGCGGTGCATTGGTGCTTTTTCGTCAGATATAGAACAATTGTTCGTATTCCGATCGTTATCGGAATCACGTTTCGGGGCGGAACATGACGGAGAATCCGAAGAACGTCGTGCAATCGGTCGCCAAGGCCTTTGCCGTCTTGCGGGCGTTTGGCGAGGGCACCGAGGAGCTCACCATCAGCGAAATCGCGGTCAGGACTGACCTCGATCGCGGCACCGCCTTCCGCCTCCTCCACACGTTGCGCGATCTCGGCTACATCGCCTCGATCCCCGGTTCGAAGCGCTTCCGACTGACGCTCAAATGCCTCGAACTCGGCTATACGGCGCTCGCCCATTCGAACCTCAAGGTTCTGTCGCGGCCGCTGCTGGCCGAACTCGTCGCCGATGTGGCCGACGCCGCCTCGCTCGGCATGCTCGACGGCACCGACGTCATCTATGTCGAGCGGGTACAGGGGGCGATCGGACGCCACCTCGACCGTCGCTCGGGAACACGCACCGGGATCTACGCCGCCGCCCTCGGTCAGGCGATCCTTGCCTTCGATACGCCCGATGCGCAGCGCGCCGTGTTGGAACGCTCAGACCGCATCCGCCTGTCGGAGCGTACGATCACCGATGTCGACCAGTTGATGATCCGGCTTGCCGAGATCCGCGCGCGCGGCTTCGCGCTGTCCGACGGCGAAAACGCCTACGGGTTCCGCACCGTCGCCGGGCCGGTCTTCGATACGCGCGGCCAGGCGGTGGCCGCAGTCAGCGCCACGGTGCGGGCCGAGCGCTACGAGATGGCGGATTTCGTCGCCGTCGCGGCACCACGCGTGCTCGCCGCAACCAAGGAACTCAGCGAGGCTATCAGCAGGTCCTTCGGCGACATCCTCTCCGGGGAGGTGGTTAGATGAGCCTTGCGCCAGGCCGCCCGGCCTCCCTGTCTCAGGCACGACAACCGGCCGGGATTGCCGTTGCGGGATCGCAGTCGCGTTCCGGGCTGCGGCTCGTCGCCGACGATCTGACCGGTGCCCTCGATACGGCGGTCGAGTTCGTCGCGGCGCTGGGTCCGGTTCAGGTGGCCTGGGGGCAGGTCCCGGCAGACATCGGCGATACGCTCGGCTTCGACGTCGCCACGCGCGAGGGCAACGAGACGGACGCGCGCGACAGAGTTGCCGGCATTGCCGCGGCCACGGGCTTCTCGGCTAGCGCCTGCGCGTATCTGAAGCTCGATAGTCTGTTGCGCGGTCACGCCGGGGCGGAGATCGCCACCCTGTGGTCGGCCGGCGGCTTCGACGCCGCCGTCATCGCGCCGGCCTTTCCCTATCAGGGCCGGATCACCGCGGGTGGCCGTCAACGCGTGACCACGCGGGCGATGCGCGAGCCGGTCGGCGAGGATCTGGTCGCGAGCTTGAACGCGCTGGGGCTACCGGTGCGTCGGCGCCGCCCCGGCACCTCGGTGTCGTCCGGCATCGCCATCTGGGACGCCTCGAGCGACGAGGATCTCGACGTAATCGTCGATGCCGCATTGAAGGCCGAAGCCGCGGGCCGGCGGATCCTGTGGTGCGGGTCCGGCGGGCTCGCCGGAGCGCTCGCGCGCCGCCGCTTCGGCACGGCGGCACCGGATGCGTTCTCCCCCGCGGGGCCGATCCTCGGCCTGTTCGGCACCGATCATCCGGTGACGCACGACCAGTTGATGCAGGCCGGCGATGCCGCGATCCGTCTCGTCGATGGCAGCCCGATGAGCGCCGAACACGTGCGCGAGCAGCTCGGGACTGTCGGGGCGGCGCTCGTCGCCTTCGATCTGGCGCCCATGAGCCGACGTCAGGCCCAACGCCGCATCGCAGCGGAAATGGCCGCGCTCACCGGCCGGCTCGATCCGCCAGCGACCCTCGTCTGCGGCGGTGGCGAGACCTTGCGCGGGCTTGCCGACGCGCTCGGCGCCACCGCCCTCGACGTCGTCGGGCGCATCGTTCCCGGCGTTCCCGTCGCCCGCCTCAGGGGCGGACGCTGGGACGGCGTCCCCATCATCTCCAAATCGGGCGCCTTCGGTGACCCCGATTTCCTCAAGCGCCTCGTCGCCCCGTCGCTGCGGTCGACATCCGGCGCGCTCCCGCCGTACGCAGAAGGACACGACTGAAGTGACCCCTCACCTCGCCATCACCATGGGTGACCCGGCCGGCATCGGCCCGGAAATCATCGTCAAGGCTTGCGAGCGGCTCAAGGACCGCATCGCTTCCGGGGCGCTGCGCATCCTCATCATCGGCTCGAACGCCTCGCTCAAGGCGGCCCGGGAGATCGTCGGCGCCTCGATCGACATCCCCGAGACGACGATCGATGCCGACTGGCCGGCCCTCGCCGCGCTGCAGGCCGGGCCCCAGTCCGGACCGATTCCGTTCGGCCAATTGACCTTCGACGGCGGCAACCTCGCCTACCACGCCATCGAAACGGCGGTGCGCCTTGCCGAGGCGGGACGCATCCAGGGGCTTGTCACCGCGCCGTTGAACAAGGAGGCGCTGAACCTCGCCGGCCACCACTACGCCGGCCACACCGACATGCTCGCCGCGCTGACCGGATCGAAGAGCTCGGTGATGATGCTGGCGCACGGCAACATGCGGGTGAGCCACGTCACCACGCATATCGCGCTCGAGGACGTGCCGAAAAAGCTGACGCCGGAGCGGCTGCGTAAGGTCGTCGAACTGACGCACGAAGCGCTCGCCGACATGGGGCTGACGCGCAAGCGCATCGCCATTGCCGCGCTCAACCCGCACGGTGGCGAAGGCGGCCTGTTCGGACGGCAGGACATCGACATTTCCACGCCGACCATCGCGACAATGGTGAGCGAAGGCTTCGATCTCGTCGGGCCGGTGCCGGGCGACACCGTATTCGTCAAATTGAGGGCCGGCCAGTACGATGCGGTCGTCGCGATGTATCACGACCAGGGCCATATCCCGGTGAAGATCCTCGGCTTCGACGTCGATCCGGTGACCGGCAAGTGGAACGCGCTGTCGGGGGTCAACATCACCCTCGGCCTGCCGATCGTGCGCGTTTCCGTCGACCACGGCACGGCGTTCGACATTGCCGGCAAGGGCATCGCCAACGAACTGAGCCTGATGGAAGCGATCGACTACGCCGAGAAGCTGGCATCGGTGCGCAAGGCCCGCGCCACGGCGTAACCGCAATTCGCCGCCGGTGTCGCGTCCCGGCAGCGCCACCTGGCTCGCTCCGCCCCCTGACGACCGACCGTCGCGGAGCGAGCCGGCTTCCCGTTACCAAGCATGCACGAGGCATCGTCATGGCCGATCTCCTCACCCCAATCGAACTCGTCTTCCCCGGCCGGGTGCATTTCGGCCCCGGCACGGCCGCCACCATCGGCGCCTTTGCGCGCGAGCGGCAATTCGGCAAGACCTTCGTCGTCGCCGATGCCTTCAATGCCACCCGTGTCGGCGTGCTCGATCTGCCCGGCGCGGTCGCCATCTTCGCCGAGGTGACACGCGAGCCGGATATTCCGATGCTCGAAGCCGCGCTTGGTGCGGCGCGAGCCTCGGGGGCAGAGTTCGTCGTCGGCTTCGGCGGCGGCAGCGCCATGGACCTTGCCAAGATCGTCGCCGCGCTCCTGGAGGATGCGCGCGGCGTTACCGAGATTGCCGGGCCGGAGAAGGTGCATCCGCGCAAGGTGGCGCTCGCCATGGTCGCCACCACCGCCGGTACCGGTTCGGAAGCCGGCATGCGCGCCCTCGTCACCGATCCGGCGACCCAGGCCAAGCTTGCCGTGCAGAGCCGCCACATCGTCGCCGACATCGCTGCCGTCGACGCCGACCTGATGCTCAGCGTACCGGCCCACGTCACCGCCGAAACCGGCGTCGACGCGCTGGCCCATTGCGCCGAGGGCTACACCAGCAAGCGGGCGCACCCGCTCGCCGACACGTTTGCGCTCGCCGGCATTCGGCTGATCGGCCGGCACCTGCCGCGCGCCATCGCCGACGGCGGGGATCGCGAAGCCCGCGCCGCCCTGGCGCTCGCGGCCTTCTGGGGTGGCATCTGCCTCGGCCCGGTCAACACCCACGCCGGCCACGCCGTCGCCTATCCGCTCGGCACGCGCCATCACGTGTCGCACGGCGCGGCCAACGCTGTGATCTTCCCGCATGTCCTCGCCTTCAACGCCCCGGCTGTACCGGAACGCACCGCCGACATTCTGACGGCGCTCGGGCTGGAACCGTCGCAGGATCCGGCGACCGTGCGCGAGCGGGCTTACGGCTGGTGCCGAGGGATCGGCATCGAGATGCGTATGTCGGCGCGCGGCATCCCGGAGGGCGATCTCGACGCAATGGCGAAGGACGCCGCCGGAATCCGTCGGCTCCTCGACAACAATCCACGGGATATCGGCGAGGCGGACATCCTGAAGATCTATCGCGACGCCTGGTGAGACGGTGGCGCGGGGGCGCCGTCGATACGACCGAACCGCGGCCAATGCCGTAGAAGGTCGCCGCCAGGTGAAGCGGTCGAAGAGGGCTCCCGGCATGTGTCGGGAGCCCTTGGTCATTTCGAACCCGGAGAGTTGTGCCGTCGGCCGCTGCCAGGCGGCGGCCAACCCTTGACGAAGGTCTCGACGATATTGCGCAGGTCGCCGGCCTGTGAGGAGAGGCCGTTCGGACGGGATTATCGATTGCAGCAGCCCACTGCAATGCCGCGAGTGTCGTTGGCGATGACCGCCTGATCGGCTCGCCCGCCGGCTCCTCATTCCCGCGAGGGCCGAATAGGGTGCAGTTGCGGCACACGACGAAGGCGGTCCACAATGATACGTTCGAACCCCGACCGGGTCGCCTCGTAGTGGTTTGTGGCGGCGTCCTTGGGCTAAAGCCTTGGCGGTGACGGACGGGCCGGACCTTCCGCCTGGCCAGTGGCCCGCCACTGCCGCACGGCAACAGACTTGCGCAGTGCCCTCCCAAGCACCACGCGAACAGTCTATTCAATCCGTTGCTGTCCAATCGCGGACGGCGCCACCTGACAGCCATCCCATCGTCTTTGCAGTGCAGCAAATCGGACTGACCGTCTTCCCCGCCATCCGAACGGCCCCGGTCGGAACCGCTTGCTGCCCCTGACGTCCTAGCGTCATCATTTGTCGCAGATCATGGCGCACTGCGGCATGGCAGACTAACAGGCCCTGATTATGATCACGTCCGACTCCTCCCCCCTCATCCTCGTCGTCAACTGCGGCTCATCGTCGCTCAAGTTCACGGTGCTGCCGGTCGCCGGCGGCGCTGCTCTGGCCTCCGGGCTGGCCGAATGCCTCGGCGTGCCCGCGGAGGCCCGCCTGACCGTCAAGTTCAATGGCGGCAAGGTCACAGAAGCGCTGCCCGAAGGCACGCACGATGCGGCCATGGCTGCAATCCTCGCCGACCTCGAAGCGCACGGCCTGCGCAGCCGCATCGCGGCGGTCGGTCATCGCGTCGTCAACGGCGGTGAGCGCTTCACCAAGAGCCAGATCATCACCGGCGATGCGATGATCGAGGAAATCGGCTCCAGCCCCTTCGCGCCGTTGCACAATCCCGCGCACGCCATCGGCATGCGCGCCGCGGTGAAAGCCTTCCCGAAGCTCGTTCAGGTCGCCGTCTTCGACACCGCCTTCCATCAGACGATGAAGCCGGAAGCCTTCCTCTACGCGCTGCCGCGCAAATACTACCGCGAGCTCGGCGTCCGCCGCTACGGCGCCCACGGTACCTCGCACCGCTATGTCTCCGGCGAGACGGTCCGCATCCTGGGGCTCGACCCGCATGATCACGGGGTCGTCGTCTGCCACCTCGGCAATGGCTCCTCGGCCACCGCCGTCGTCAACGGCCATTGCGTCGACACCTCGATGGGCATGACCCCGCTCGAAGGCCTCGTCATGGGCACCCGCACCGGCGACGTCGACTTCGGCGCGCTCGCCTATATCTCCCAGAAGACCGGCCTCGATGTCGCCGGCCTCGACAAGATGGTCAACCGCGAGAGCGGGCTCCTCGGCCTGTCCGAACTGTCCAACGACTGCCGCACGCTGACCGAGGCCGCCCAGAACGGCAATCACCAGGCGGAGGAGACGCTCGACGTCTTCGTCTTCCGTCTCTGCCGCTATATCGGCGCCTTGACGGCGGCGTTGCCGCGCCTCGACGCGGTGGCATTCACCGGCGGCATCGGCGAGAATTCGGCGTATGTTCGCGGTAAGACCCTGACGCGTCTTTCCGCGCTCGGCCTCGACCTCGACGAGACCGCCAACGCCGGCATGTATGGTGGCAAGTCCGGCATCATCTCGAAGTCGAAGAAGCCGGTCGCCATCGTCGTACCGACCGACGAGGAGAAGGTGATCGCGGCCGATACCGCCGTGCTCGCTGGCCTCGTCGAGGGCAGCCTCGCCTGAACGGGCCTGCCTGAGCCGGCGGCCGCGTCCATCGGGTCGGCCGTGGCTGAGGAGAATTCGAGCGGTCCCAGCGCTTCCTCGGCGAAGCGCTTCGGCCGTGATCCGAGTTGAACGGAACCCGCGGTTGACAATTCGTCTGAATTTGCCGGCTGTGCAACGACGAAGGTTCTTTCCGAGATGAATACAGCAACCAGCAATCGCACCTTCTACCTAATCCCGGTCTCGCGCGGGGTCGGCCTGACCTCGATGTCGCTCGGATTGACCCGCGCCCTACAGCTGGCCGGTGTCAGGGTCGGCTTCTTCAAGCCGATCGCCCAGCCCGAATTCGTGCCTGGCGAAAGCGATCTCGCCTGCCACTTCGCCCGCACGCTGTGCAACACTCAGACTCCCGATCCGATCCCCTTCGAGCATGCCGCCGACATGGTGCGCGCCGGCAATCTCGCCGGGCTGATGGAGGAGGTCGTAGCGCTGGCCGACCCGGTGCGGGCCGCCTGCGACGTGCTCGTCATCGAGGGCATGATCCCCGACGTCGATTTCCAGATCGGCACACGGCTGAACGTCGAGCTGATCCGCACCTTCAGCGCCGATCTGGTGCCGGTGTTGTCGGGCGCCGACCGCTCGGGCGCCGATCTCGCCTCCAAGACGGCGACCGCGATCGAGCAATATGGCGACGGCGGCCGGCGGCCGGTGGCCGGCCTCCTCGTCAATCACGTCGACCAGCCGGCAATCGTTGCGGCCTTGGCCGAGACCGGCTTCCTTACCGTGGAGGGCGCACCCCAGCCGGTGCCGGTGCTGGCGGCCCTGCCGACGGCCTCGCATCTCAACGCGCCGCGTGTCATCGACATTGCCCAGAACCTCGGCTATCGCATCATCCATCGCGGCAGCATCGACACTGCCCGCATGCAGTTCCCGCTGATCGCAGCGCGGTCGCCGGAGAAGCTGATCGGGCATCTGAAGCCCGATACGCTGGTGGTCACGCCGTCGGACCGGTCGGATGCCATCATAACGGCCGCCTTCGTCGCGCTTCGCGGCATGCCGCTCGCCGGTTTCGTCTTCACCTGCGGCGGCGCTTTGGCCCCGGAAGTTGCCGAACTGCTCGCACTGCCGCCGCTCGACCGGCTGCCGCAGCTGGCCACCGACGAGGACACGTTCGCCACCGCCTCGCGGCTGGCGCACCTGTCGCACCACATCGGTCCCGACGACGGCGTCCGCATGGAGCGGGTCATCTCCTTCATCGGCGAGAAGATCAACGTCGCCCCGCTGGTTCGCCGGCTCGATTCGCCGCTCGATACGCTGATGCCGCCGCCGGTGTTCCGCCACCGCCTGGTCGAGGCCGCGCGCGGCGCCAACCGTCGCATCGTGCTGCCGGAGGGCGACGAGCCGCGCACCCTGAAGGCCGCCGCCATCTGCACGGAGAAGAACATCGCTCACTGCGTCCTCATCGGCGCGCCCGACAAGATCCGCGCTGTGGCGGCCGCGCACGGCATCGAGCTGCCCCCCGGGCTTGAGATCGTCGATCCCGAGCCGATCCGGCACAAGTACGTCGATCCGATGGTCGAACTCAGAAAGTCGAAGGGGCTGACGCCGCTGCAGGCGGAAATCGCCCTCGAAGACACGGTCGTGCTCGGCACCATGATGGTGGCGACCGGCGACGCCGACGGGCTCGTCTCCGGCGCAGTGCACACCACTGCCTCGACGGTCAGGCCTGCCCTGCAGCTGATCAAGACGGCGCCGGGCAACAAGATTATCTCGAGTGTGTTCTTCATGCTGTTGCCCGATCAGGTGCTGGTCTACGGCGACTGCGCCATCAATCCGGACCCGACGGCAGAGGAATTGGCGGAGATCGCCATCCAGTCGGCCGATTCCGCCACCGCCTTCGGCGTCGATCCGCGCGTCGCCATGATCTCCTATTCGACCGGCACGTCCGGCACCGGCCAGGATGTCGACAAGGTCCGGCGGGCGACCGAACTCGTCCGCCAGATCCGTCCCGACCTCGTCGTCGACGGCCCGATCCAGTACGACGCCGCCTCGGTCGAGAGCGTCGGCAAGCAGAAGGCACCGACCAGCCCGCTTGGCGGCCACGCCAACGTCTTCATCTTCCCCGATCTCAACACCGGCAACACGACCTACAAGGCGGTGCAGCGTTCGGCCAATCTCATCTCCATCGGCCCGATGCTGCAGGGCTTGCGGAAGCCGGTGAACGATCTGTCGCGCGGCGCACTGGTCGACGACATCGTCTATACGATCGCGCTGACGGCGATCCAGGCGGGAGCCGCTGCGGAAGCCAAGAAGGCCCCCAAGGTCGCGGCCGAGTAAGCCTCCCCCGGGCGACCGGCAAACCGACTGAAGACATGACCGGCGCGAGGCGACACCGCTTCGCGCCGGTGTCATTTTGTCGGGCCGCCGGTCCAGCCGGCTCAGAGCAATCTGACAGCGAGCAGGCCGGCAGCGGCGGCGGCGCTGCCCGACAGTTGCAGCACGTAGCTGTCCGGGGCCAGCGTGAAGTCGACCAGGTTGCGGATGCCGGAACAGGCAGGACCCTCCGAGTGGCCAACGGAGGCGACGAACTGGCCGGCCGACACGACGTCAATCCAGGCGCGCGAACCGAGCGCGATCCGATAGGTTCCAGCCTCGGCGATGGTGACGTTGAGGAGCCCGCCGAAGCCCGCAGAGCCGGCGGCTGCCAGCGTGACCTCAGCTAGAGCAGGATGATTTCAGATGGAATCGCTGTGGCGATCCATCTGAAATCTGAATCACTGCTCTATCAAAGGTCTGGAGCGCTGATTCAGCTGCCACATGCTTCCATGTGACAGCATCGCGCTCTAGCCGCCCTGCCAGCGGGTCAGCGCGTCACCGGGATCGAGCCCCAGCCAGGACAGCGTGCGAGCGGCGATCTCGCGTGCCACGTCATCGATGGTCTTCAGGTCCGCGTAGAACGGCGGCACCGGCGGGGCAACGATGGCGCCCATGCGGGTCAATGCCAGCATGGAGTTCAGGTGCGCCTCGGTCAGCGGCGCCTCGCGCGGGGCAATGACCAGCCGCCGCCGCTCCTTCAGCATGACGTCGGCGGCGCGGGTGATGAGATTGTCGCCGAAGCCGTGGGCGATTGCCGCCAGCGTGCGCATCGAGCACGGTGTAATCGCCATGGCGTCCACCCGGTACGAGCCCGAAGCGATCGGCGCCGCCATGTCGTCAACGGCGTGGACGACATCGGCAACCCCGCGCAGGGCATCGAGCGCTGCCGGGCCGAGTTCCAGCGGGATCGTGCGCTCGGCGCCGTGCGAAATGACCAGATGCACGCTGGCGCCGGCGGCTTTCAGCTGGCGCAGCGTTTCCCGGGCCAGGATCGCGCCGGAGGCACCGGTGACGGCGAGGACGATCTTCATCGGCTTGCTTTCGTCCCGCCGAACAGCGCGTCCCAGCGTGCCGTCACCCGCGCGGCGACGCTCGCGTCCATCTTCAGTGTCTCGGCGAAGCCGCGCGACGTCTCGGAACCGATCTTAATCGTGGCATCGATGCCAAGCTTGCCGCCGAGCCCTTCGGCAACCGAGGCGAAGTCCAAGGGATCGATCGGCGTCCGTTCGACGATGAGCGTATCGCGGGCAGGATCGGAGCGGGTCGCAACCGCCCACATCACGTCGGACCAGGAGCGGATATCGATATCGCCGTCGACGACGATGACCATTTTGGTCATCGAGAACTGCGGCAACAGCGACCAGAAGCCCATCATCACCCGGCGCGCCTGGCCAGGATAGCGCTTGTCGATGGAGATGACCGCGATCCGGTACGATGCGGCCTCGGGCGGCAGCCAGAGATCGAGAACTTCCGGCAATTGCTGTTTGAGGAGCGGCTTGAAGACGTCGGCGAGCGCATCGCCCATCACCGCGGGCTCGTCCGGGGCGCGACCGGTGAACGTCGTCAGGTATGGCGCCGATGGCTTCAGCCGCATCTCCTTCAGCCGCAAAACAGGGAAGCGATCGGGCGCGTTGTAATAGCCGGTGTGGTCGCCGAACGGGCCTTCGAGCGCCATGTCGCCGGGAGTGATCGTGCCTTCGAGCACGATCTCGGCACTCGCCGGCACATTGAGCGGGATCGACCGGCAGGGGGTGAGTATCGGCCTGGAATCGCCGACGATCCCGGCGAGTGCCAATTCACTGATGCCCTCCGGAGCCGGCATGACGGCGGCAAGCATGGTTGCCGGATCCGCCCCGATGACGACCGCGACCGGCATCGGCTCAGCCCTCGCCAGCCACAGCCGGTGATGCTGTGCGCCGCCGCGCATCGGCAGCCAGCGCATGATCACGGCCGCCTTGTCGATCACCTGCAGCCGATAGACGCCGAGGTTGTAGCTCGCCGGATCATCGGCGCCGGGCGGCCGGGTGATGACGATCCCCCAGGTGATCAGAGGTCCGGCGTCGCCCGGCCAGCAGGTCTGCACCGGCAGCGCCGACAAATCCGGCGACACC
>JARLIT010000130.1 GCA_031291575.1 Ancalomicrobiaceae bacterium | reverse complement strand
GCCCTCACCGCGGCCAGAAGATCACGATGCCGGCGCCGATGAGGCAGAGGAGCGCGCCGAACAAGTCGCCGCGGTCGGGCATGACCTTTTCGACCAGCGCCATCCAGGCCAGCGAGGCGACGATGTAGACGCCGCCATAGGCGGCGAAGGCGCGGCCGGCCGCAGGCGTTTCGATGAGCGACAACAGCAAGGCGAAGCTGGCGAGCGACACCATGCCGGGCGCCAGCCACCAGCCCGACCGCCCCAGTCGCCACCACATCCAGACGGTGAAGCAGCCGCCGATTTCGGCGAGCGCCGCGGCGAGATAGATGACGGCCGTCGGCATGCGATGGTCCCCCGTTCGCCGCCGAGCCTGCCACGCCGCGACGATCATTGCCATTCCGGAGTGGCGCATGCTTGCCTCGCGCCGCGCCGTCGTGCCATTCTCGTTGCCTGTTCGGTGCCCCCGCCCACGGGGGAGAATCTGGGAAGGCGGTGAAAATCCGCCGCGTGCCCAACGCCGTGACGGGGGACTGAGGCGGCTATCGGCCACTGGTGGCGACATCGGGAAGGCGCCGCATTTGGGCTGATCCCGCAGCCGGAAGACCGGCCGGACAGTTTTCGGAACCAGCGCGGACGGCGGGTTCCAGGCCTTCGGGCGACGGATGGCTCGGGTTCGGGCCGGACGCGCTCGGCTGACTTGGGAAACACGCAATGCTGTCGTCCGAAAGTTCCGCCGGTCCGTCTGTCGACGTCGACGGTCCTGCTCCAGCCGGTCCGTTCGATGCGGCGTCGCGCGCCGCGGTCTACCGTGCCATCCACACGCGGCGCGATGTACGCGGCGAATTCTCGGGCCGGCCGGTTCCGGCTGACGTGCTGCGGCGGCTGCTGGAAGCCGCCCATGCCGCGCCCTCGGTCGGCTTCATGCAGCCGTGGAACTTCATCGTCATCCGCTCGGAGGCGGTGAAGTCGCAAGTGCAGGCCGCCTTTGTCAAAGCCAACGAGGCGGCGGCGGCGCTGTTTCCCGGCGAGCGCGGCCGGCTCTATCGTAAGCTGAAGCTGGAAGGCATCCGCTCCGCGCCCATCAACCTCTGCGTCACCGCCGACCGCACGCGCGGCGGCCCGAACGTGCTCGGGCGGACGCAGAACCGGGAGATGGACCTCTATTCGACCGTCTGTGCGGTCGAGAACCTGTGGCTGGCGGCGCGGGCGGAAGGCATCGGCGTCGGCTGGGTGTCGATCTACGAGGAGAGCGATTTGCGCGCCATTCTCGGCGTGCCGGAACGCGCGGCGATCGTCGCCTATCTCTGCCTCGGCTATGTCGAGGAACTCTACCAGCGCCCGGAACTGGAGGCGAAAGGCTGGGCCAAGCGCCTCAGGCTCGACGATCTGGTGTTCGCCGAACGCTGGGGCTGGACGCATGCGGCCCCGCCCAGGGCCGACCACGCCATCGTCGGCCATTACCGCATGATCGAGGTGGAGCGGCAGGGGGACTGACCGCGTGGCCGCGGTCGCAACCTTCGGTTCACGCCGCATTCAGCCATCAGGTGCTTTCCTTATTTCCATTACGCCTGCCGCAATTCGGACGGGGATGGAGGCATTGATGGGCGACAATTCATTCGACATTTCATTCAAGGCTTTGCCGCCTGACCTGCAGATCAAGCTGTGGGTGCTGGGGCTCGATGCCAACACCAGCCAGGTCAATCTGGCGTACAAGCCCGGCAATTACACGCTCGGGCTCGCCTACAACTACGGCGGCAATCTCGAGGCATCGCTGGCTGTGCGGCGCTTCCGCGTGACGCTCGGCGCCAATCCCGGCAATGGCAACGTCGATCTCGGTCTTGTCTTTCGCGGCTTCAACTTTGGTGCCTCGGCGAGCCCGGCGCAGCGATCGGGCGGCCTCACCCTTTCCTACGGTGCTGGCCTGCTGCCGTTCCCCGACGAATTGTCGAAGACGTTCAATGAGGGCGAGCACGGGTTCATGAACATCATGGGTGACATCCAGGCGGCGCCGGACAACCCGCTCGCCTGGTACGGGCTGCATTCGAACGACATCGGCACCATCGGCAAGGCCGTCGCACTCGGCAAGTCGATTGCCGACACCGATGCGAAGAAGTCGAATTTCGGCTTCGGGCTGAGGATCGCCTATAATCCGCAGACGCAACTCAGCATATACGGCGGGGCGCAGTGGTTCTTTTGAGTAGGTCTGCCCTGCAGTTCCTGTCGCATCTCCCGTTATCCTAACCGGCTGAAGATATTCGCGTATCTCTATATGATCGGCTGGCGAATGTGACTTCACAGCGAACGACAATTTGTTTAAATGCCGACCCTCGCATCGTGTCGGGCGCGTGAAGCTATGATCTTGGCGATGGGCCGAAGTCTTCGCGTTCGGCCCGCCGCGCCTGGATGGGATGTTCTATGGGATTCAATGTCGTTCGGGCTGTCAGGGTCGCTGCCGGAATGGCGCGGCGCGGGCTGCCTCAAGTCCGCCGCATCCTTCCCGGGCAAAACCCGAATGCAGGGTCGGCGAAGGTGGCGGTCTACGCCCATTTCGACCGCCGCGGCCAGATCCACGACTATGTCCTCTACCAATTGAGGGAACTCGCCGATTGCGGGTTCCGCACTGTCTTCGTCAGCAGCTCGCCGGAGCTCAATCCGGTCGGCCTCGATGCTGTCCTGGCGCTGACGCAAGCGGTGATCTGGCGCAAGAACAATGGCCACGACTTCGGATCGTACAAGGATGGGCTGGCCCATCTCGGCACTCTCGCCGGGCAGGCGCAACTGGTCCTGATGAACGATAGCGTCTACGGGCCGATCTGGCCGTTGGCGCGCCTGCTCGAGCGGTTCGAGCCGCAGACGTGCGATTTTTTCAGTTCGACCGACAGCTGGTAGCATGGCTACCATCTGCAGAGCTACTTCCTGTCGTTCTATCCGAAGGCATTCACGAGTACGGCGTTCGTCCGGTTCTGGCGCCGGCTCGCTTATGTCAACGACCGGAAATGGATCATCCGCGCGTGCGAGATCAAACTGACGCAGACGCTCGTCCGTGCCTCGCTGCGGCCAGCCAGCCAATGCGACTATTGGGCCGTGCACCGCCGAATGTATGAGTGCGCCGTCGAATCGGAGGGGACCGCGGAGCCGGTCGCCGGCGGACAGGGGTTCGACCCAGCAGCCGTCTCGCGGTACGCGGCGCGGCGGCTCGATGCCGAAATTGTGCAGGGATTGAAGCTCAATCCGACGCACTATTGCTGGGAACTGTTGCTGCGCGAATTCCGCGCTCCGTTTGTCAAGCGCGACCTGCTCCGCGACAATCCGATGGGGCTGCCGTACGTCTGGCTGTGGCCTGACGTCATCACCGCCTTGAGCGACTATCCGGTCGAACTCATCGCAAGCCATCTGAAGGAGAGGCCGTGACGGGATCCCCGACGGCGACAATGGGCATGGAACGGCAGTCCGGCCGCCGACGGATGGGGCTGTGCCCGGTCTGCCGGGCGACCGGGGAGCATGAGGTTGAGTTGACGGCGCGTGCGGCAAGCGGCGCTGCGTTCGACTACGTCCGTTGCGCGAGCTGCCGGTCGCTCTACGTGCCGGACTTCACGCCCCCGGCCTACGAAAGGGCCGCCGATTCGATCGAGGCAGCCGACCTCGATATCAAATTCTACGTCGAACAAGGTGCCGGACTGGAAACGCTGGTCACGCCGGCGATGATCGGCCGGCGCCGGGCCGGCGACCGCTATCTCGAGATCGGCTGCGGGTTCGGGTTTGGCCTCGACTTCGCGTCACGCTCGATGGGCTGGGAGGTCCGCGGCGTCGATCCTGGCCGTCTGGCGAAGGCTGGGCGCCAGCTCCTGGGGCTCGATATCGAACACCGCTATCTGAGCGCAGAGGACGATTTCGGCGGTGGCTTCGATACGATCGCCGCGATCGAAGTGATCGAGCATTTCGTCGATCCGGCCGACCTTCTCGCCATCGTCCGGAAAGCCCTCGCCAAGGGGGGGCTCGCGTATCTGACGACGCCCAATGCCGGGTGCACGGAGGCCGGTCGGCCGACCGTCAGCCTGCTTTCAGCACTGTCGCCGGGCAACCATGCGTTCCTGCTGTCGAAAGCGGGACTGGAGGCTGCTCTGGCGCGGGCCGGCATCGCCGACTACGCCATCCGCGAGCAGGACCGCAGTCTCGACGCGGTAATCGGGGCCGATGCCCGGCTGATCGATCCGGCGGCGTGTTTCGACGACGCCCTCTATGAAGCCTATCTCGAGGCGCGAACGCGCGAGCCGTCGGCAAGCCCTTTTCTGCAGATCGGCTTCGCCTACCGGTTGTTCAAGTTCCTGGTCAACCACAATCGGCTCGACGAGGCGCGCGGCGCCTTCGAGCGGATCGAGCAGATGGTGCGGCGCTGCTACGACCTCAATCTGTCGGATGTCTGGGGCCTGCTGCGCCGGCTGACGTTCAGCGGCGACCGGATCAGGCTGTTCAAGACATTCCCGTTCTGCCTCACCGGCATCTATTTCTTCGCCGGTATCATGACGCTCAACGGCAGCGGCGACGCGACACGGGCGGCCGACTTCTTCTTTGCCGCCATGCGGGTGGCGATGGTCGTCCGCAAGGCGTTGTTGAGCGCCGGCATCGACGACGGCGAATTGGACGATCTCCAACAGGTCGCCCGTCGGCATGTCGTGATGCTGCTCGGCCCGGACAGCCGCTGGACGCTTGCGTGAAGGGGGGCCGCCCAGGGGGCAGTGCCGCCCCCGGGGCTGCCGGATAGCCGGCTTACTCGGCGGCGACCTTCTTCGGCTGCACTTCCTCGATGTAGTCGTGCATCAGCCCGAGCGTGGTCGCGGCCGGCTTGAACGTATAGGGGCCAATCTCGGCGACCGGCGTCACTTCCGCTGCGGTACCCGTCAGGAATGCTTCGGAGAAGCCCGCCATCTCCTCGGGCAGGATGCGCCGCTCGAAGACCTCGATGCCGCGCCGCTTGGCGAGGTCGATCACCGTCTGGCGGGTAATGCCGTTCAGGAACCGGTCGGCCGTCGGGGTGTGCAGCGCGCCGTCCTTGACGAAGAATACGTTGGCGCCCGTCGCCTCGGCGACATAGCCCTCGAAGTCGAACATCAGCGCGTCGGCATAGCCCTTCTTCTCGGCGGCATGCTTGGAGATCGTACAGATCATGTAGAGGCCGGCGGCCTTGGACCGGCACGGAGCGGTGCGCGGATCGGGACGGCGGTACTCGGCGATGTCGAGGCGGATGCCGCGGGCGCGCTCTTCCGGCTTGAAGTAGCTCGGCCACTGCCAGGCGGCGATGGCGACGTGGATGGTGTTCATCTGCGCCGAGACGCCCATCATCTCCGAGCCGCGCCAGGCGACGGGACGCAGGTACGCATCGACGAGGCCGTTGCGCGTCAAGGTCTCGCGCGCCGCCTTGTTGATCTCGTCGACGGAGAACGGGATGTCGAAGCCCAGAAGTTCGGCGGAATCGTGCAGGCGCTGGTGGTGCTGCTGTTCCTTGAAGATGACGCCGCCATAGGACCGCTCGCCTTCGAATACGCAGGAGCCATAGTGCAGGCCGTGCGTCAGCACGTGCACTTTGGCGTCCCGCCAGTCGACGAAGGAGCCGTCGAACCAGATGACGCCATCGCGTTGATCGAAAGGCTCAGCCATATTCCCTCTCCGGATGTTTGATGGGTCCCATGACGCCAGCGGTTCGGCAGGCACCGGGACCTTAAGACAGTTCGTTCGTCATGGCCGCAATCGGACGCAGCGCGGGTGGCGGCCGGCCACCCCATGCTTTTGCCTTGCGGGCAAGAGCGCGGTATCTTGCAACGATCTCGGCGCCAGCGCCATATGTCGTCGTCTTTCATCGGAGCGATGCACATCAGCTCTTCCGGGGAGGCGCCGCTGACCGATTGCTGGTCCGAAGACCGGAACGACTAGCGATCGAACCGAAACTCGTCAATATGCCAGGCATGACCCCATCATCGACCCTCGTTGACCGCCGTGCCGAATCGCCCCAAAAGGCGCCGCCGTCCGTGTCGCCGAAGCTGCTGTTCGAGATGATCGAACTGCTGTTCTTCGCCTATCGCGACTTCATCGGCGATCCAGATGTCATCCTCGACGAGATCGGCTTCGGCCGGGCGCACCATCGCGTGCTGCATTTCGTCAACCGCAGCCCGGGTCTGGCGGTCGCCGAACTTCTGGACATCCTGAAGATCACCAAGCAGAGCCTCGGCCGCGTGCTGAAGGAACTGATTGACGGCGGCTACATCGAGCAGCGGACCGGCGCCTCCGACCGCAGGCAGCGGCTTCTGCACACGACGGCGAAGGGCGAGGACCTGGCGCGGCGGCTGGCCGAGCCGCAGGTGCGGCGCATTGCCATGGCGCTGTCCGAACTCGGCCCGGACGGCGCCGAGGCGGCACGGCGTTTTCTGGCCCTCCTGATCAACGAGGACGATCGATCGAGTGCTGCCCGCTTTACCGCCAAACCATGATAGGACGGCGCCTTACCAGCTCGTGCAGGAGCCGGGGCGGCTCAGCTCAGCGCTTCCGGTCCGGTTGAGGAGTGAAATACCATGACCGACGTGAAGCCAGGCGAAGTCGCCGAGCGCAGCTTTCCGGCACCCGCCGATTCAGCGCCGCATCTCCTGGTCGTCGACGACGACAACCGCATCCGCTCCCTGCTCAACCGCTTCCTCGGCGAACAGGGGTTCCGGGTGTCGGTGGCGGCGAGCGCGGAAGAGGCGCGACGCAAGATGGAGGCTTTCGACTTCGACCTCCTCGTCCTCGACGTGATGATGCCGGGCGAGAGCGGCATGGATCTGGCACGCGCCATCCGGGCGTCCTCCTCCGTGCCGATCCTGATGCTGACGGCCCGCGCCGAGATCGAGAGCCGCATCCGCGGGCTCGAAATCGGCGCTGACGACTATGTGCCCAAGCCCTTCGATCCGCGCGAACTGGTCTTGAGGATCAACAACATCCTGAAGCGCGGCCAGAGTGCGGCGGCGAGTCGGCCGCGCGGCAACGAGGTGCGTTTCGGTCCCTTCGCCTACGACATCGAACGGGCGGAACTGAAACGCGGCGACGAAGTCATCAGGCTCACCGACCGCGAGAAACAGCTGATGAAGATGTTCGCCGAGCGGCCGGGCGACACCATCCCGCGCCACGAGATCGTGGGCACCGACAATGCCTTCGGCGACCGGACCGCCGACGTGCAGATGAACCGGCTGCGCCGCAAGATCGAGACCGATCCGGCCAATCCGATCTACCTGCAGACGGTGCGCGGGGTCGGCTACCGGCTGCAGACCGACTGATGGCACGGAGGAGACGCGAGGGCGGGATACCCTCCAGGCAGATCGGCACGGAACGATACGGCCGGGACCTGACGAGGCGGCCACTCGGCGGCGGCGTATTCGCGCGCGTCCGGCTCATCTGGCGGCAGTTCTTCCGCGGCGTGGGCGAGCGGATGCCGAAGGGCCTCTACGCGCGCTCTGCTGTCATCGTCATCCTGCCAATGCTGCTGTTGCAGCTCGTCGTCTCCTGGGTGTTCATGGAGCGGCACTATCAGCTCGTCACCCGCCGCCTGTCCGAGGCGGTCGTCAGGGACATCGGGTCGATCATCTCGGTTATCGAAACCTTCCCACAGGATGCCGACTACGCCAGGATCACCGAGATCGCCCGGCGCGACCTCAACCTGTCGATCACTGTCCTGCCGCCCGAGCCGTTACCGCCGCCGACAGCCAAGCCATTCTTCTCGCTGCTCGACAGTGCGCTGTCCGAGGAGATCACCAACATCATCGCCCGGCCGTTCTGGATCGACACCATCGGCCGCTCGGACTGGGTGGAGATCCGGATCGAGCTCAAGGACAAGGTGCTGCGCATCATCGCCCGGCGCAGCCAGGCCTATGCATCGAACAGCCACATCTTCTTCGTCTGGATGGTAGCGACCGCACTCGTTCTCATCGGCATCGCCATCATTTTTCTGCGCAACCAGATCCGCCCGATCCAGCAGCTTGCCGCGGCGGCTGAGAGCTTCGGCAAGGGACGCTCGCCGCCGGATTTCGCCCCCCGCGGCGCCCGCGAGGTGCGCAAGGCGTCGGAAGCTTTCATCGAGATGCGCCGGCGCATCGAGCGGCAGATCGAGCAGCGCACCACCATGCTGGCGGGCGTCAGCCACGATCTTCGCACCGTGCTGACGCGGTTTCGGCTGCAGCTGGCGCTGATTGGCGGCGGGCCGGAGGTCGAGGCAATGGAGGCCGACATCGGCGAGATGCAGGCGATGCTGGAGGCCTATCTGGCCTTCGCGCGCGGCGACGGCGACGAGGAAGCGAGCCTGACCGACGTTGCCGACATGCTCGTCGGCATCCAGGCGGACGCCGAGCGGGCCGGCTTTGCCGTCGGACAGGCGTTCGAGGGGGTGCCGCAGACCATTCTCCGGCCGAATGCCTTCAAACGCTGCCTCGTCAATCTCGTCGGCAACGCCTGCCGCTATGCCGAGACCGTCGATATCGCTGCGCGCCATATGCAGGGCTGGCTGACGGTGATCGTCGACGACGACGGTCCGGGCGTGCCTGAATCGGAGCGCGAGAATGTGTTCCGGCCGTTCTATCGGCTCGATCAGGCGAGGAACCAGGACGAGGGCGGCACCGGGCTCGGGCTGGCAATCGCCCGCGACATCGCCCGTGGTCACGGCGGCGACATTCGGCTTGAAACTTCGCCGAAGGGCGGGCTACGGGCGGTGGTGCGCATCCCGGGGTGAGCGGTGACGGCAGAAGCTGCCGGCAAATCGCCCCGGTGGGGCGATTTGTGCCGCGAATGCCACGAGCTTGAGCTAGCGGCCGGGGGCTTGAGCGAGCTCCGACTAGATCGCCGCCGCCATGTCGGTACCGGCGTCGGGCGCGGACTGAGGCGGAGCAGCTGCCTGATCTCGGCGACGTGGCTTCGCCCGGCAGGGGAGGAGACCGTCGCAGGCATTCTCGAAGCGGGTGACAGTCCTGGCCACTCGGTCAAGACGGTGCAGCGCCTTGTCGAGCGCCGCCATGGTCTTTGGCAGGCCGGCCTCGTCGTCCTCCAGGAAGGTCGGCACCACGCTCGCGGTGATCAGCGCCAGCACCTGCGAGCGGGCGAGCGCGCGCAAGGGGGCGAACGGGCCGCCGGGCTCGATCCCCGCCGAAGCGAGCGTCCAACGCGCCGAGCCGACGGCGATGCGATTGAGGACGCCAGCGAAGACCGGATCGCGCAGCGCGACGCGCTTGAGGCCGCGCAATCCCGGCCGATAGGTGGCGAGGCAATCGAAGCGCCGCATCATGACTTCGAACAGCCGGTCGCGCGGGGCTTCGGCCGCCGAAGAGCCGTCGTGTCCGGCGAGCATGCGCGTGTCGATCTGGCGGGCGAACTCTTCGAGAATGGCGATACGGCCGTCGTAGCGAGCCCTCAGCGCCTCAAGCGGCACCCCGGCTTTGGCGGCGATGTCGGCGAGGCCGACGGAGAGGTAGGAGCGCTCTGCTGCGAGCGCCAAGGCGGCATCCATGATTGCCAGTCCCGTTGTATCGGTCGTCATGCGGGGGCCTCCCTCGAAAATGCGGCTGTATCCGTGTGAAGATACCGCGTGCAGCGGATCGTCCGCCAGCAAAACGGCAACAGCACGACACGGATGCGCGGCCGATGGATTGAGCGCACGGTGATTGTGCGCGGAAGACCAGCCCTGCCGCTACAGTCTCGCCATCTTCTGGGGAAATTGGGTATTCTGGCGAAGTTGGGACGGCCGCGGAATCGCGTCGGCGGTCCGGCCGCAACATCAGGGCGGGGAGCTCTAGTCGGAATGATCGAACTGCATGCCACAAGTCGGCCTGAGTTGGAGGACACTGAACGTCCGCCGCTGTGGTCCCTGGTGCCGATCCTCATCTTGCCGTTCATCCCCGTGGCAGTGGCGATCGGCGCCTATCGGCTCGGGCTCAGTCACGGCTGCCTCGCCGCGGACGTCAAGAGCTGCGTCGTCAACGGCTTCGACCTCGCCGACGTCATCCAGATCGCCATGACCGCCGCCTGGCTCGCCGTGTTCGGTGCCATCGCGCCGGCGCTCGCCGCCACCGACGTCGTGCACAAGGCGATGGAGGGATTCTCGACCCGCTTCGTGTTCGGAGGACTGCTGCCGGCCGGCACGATCGTCGGCACGGTGGTGGCAGCGATGATCGCGGTTGCGATCCTGAAGCCGGACGGGTGCGTGCTTGCCAATCCCGGCAGTACCTGCGGCGTGTTCGGCCAGGATATGGGCCACGTCTTCGCGCTCGCCGGCATCGCGCCGTGGCCGCTGGTGTTCGCCATCGTGCCTGCCGCTGCCTATGTCTTCATCTACGCCATCGTGCTCGGCATCGACGAAATCGCCCGCGGCGCGCGTTCGCGGCTGGCAGCGCGGGCGTCCGAGCTGGCCGCGCGTCAGGCTGGGATGCCGGTTCCCGACGGGCCCGCGCCCGCCCACTCCAGCCGGCCGGCGCGCAGGCCGCTCGTCTACATCCCGCCGAAGCGACATTGAGGCTCGATCGGGAGCCGATCAGAATTTCTGGAAGATGACGAAGCTGCCGGCGCCGATCAGGGCGAAGCCGACGGCGTGGTTCCAGGTGAGTGACTGGCCGAGATCAGTCCGCCGGCTTCGGCGCGACGGCTACCGTCTTCGGGCTGACCAACACCTTGTCGACGCGGCGGGCGTCCATGTCGACGACTTCGAAGGTGAAATCGCCGATCTCGGTCTTGTCGCCCTCGGTTGGAATGCGGTTCAAGGCGGCGAGGATCAGACCGCCGAGGGTGTGATAGCCGGCGTGGTCGCGCTCGGGCAGATCGAACATGCGGTTCAAGTCGTCGATGGAGGTGTCGCCGTCGATCAGCCAGGAGCCGTCGTCGCGCTCGACCGGGCCGCCGTGCGGGGCGTCGACGTCGACGAAGTCGCCGGTGATGCCCTCGATGATGTCGGTGAGCGTGATCAGGCCCTGCAGGCTGCCGTACTCGTCGACAACAAAGGCGCAGTGCACTGGCGTGCCGCGCATCAGTTCGAGAAGCTTCAGAACCGGCGCGTTTTCCGGCACGACGATCGGCTGGCGCAGGCAGTGGGCGAGGTCGAGGGCCTCTCCGGCGAGCGCCGCGCCCAACAGGTCCTTTTTGTAGATGATGCCGGCGGGCTCATCGATGGAACCGTCGGCGGCGACGACGAGCGAATAGGGGCAGGCGATGATCTCTTTCGCCAACTGGTCCAGCGGATCCTTCAGATCGACCCAGTAGAGATCGGGACGCGGCGTCATGATCGCCCTGACCGGCCGGTCGGCAACGCGCATGACGCCTTCCAGCATCTCGCGTTCTTCCGGTTCGAGCGCGCCCGATTCGACGCCCTCGGTCAGGATGTGCTTGACCTCCTGCTCGGTCACTTCGGCGCTCTCGTCGTCGGTGACGCCGATCAGGCGCAGCACGGCATCGGAGGCGAGCGCCAGGAGGTTGACGAAGGGCGTGCAAACGCGGCTGACGATCACGATGATGCCGGCGACGAACATGGCGATCGGTTCGGGCCGGGCGATGGCGATGCGTTTCGGCACGAGTTCGGCGAAGACCAGCGTCACGAAGGTCATCAGCACGATGACGACAACGAAGGCGGTCTCGTCGGCGAAGACGCGCATCGAGGGGAATGTCGCCTTCAGCCATGTCGCCAGATAGCCGGAAAAGGCGGCACCGGAAGCGGCGCCGACCAGGAGGCCGGTTACGGTGATGCCGATCTGCACGGCTGAGAGGAAACGCGCCGGCTCTTCGCCCAGTTCGACGGCAAGACGGGCGCGCTCGTCGCCTTCTTCGGCCAGGGGCGCAAGCCGTGACTTGCGGGCGGACACCAACGCCATTTCCGACATCACGAAGAAGCCGTTCAACAGCGTAAGTGCGATGAATACGACAAGTTCCAGACCGAGCATCCGGCAGTTGCGGGCTTGAGCCCCTCCTCATGAAAACCGCTGCAGTTTAGCACGAGCTGACGGGGCGATGGCTAGTGGCGTGAACTCGGCATCCGTTTATCCGCGATCCTGGTTGTGCGGCCACACCCTCCGATCACGCGGATCTGATCCGTAAATGTCCGGATCGCTGTTACTGAAGGGGCCGTCAGTCCGAATAGGGGAAGAGCAGGCCCTGGCTATCCGCTGGTGCTGGGCCGAGATTGAGGAGCCTTTCCGACATGACCGTCTTTCGCCGCCGCGGCTGGGAGATACCCGAACATCGGGCAACAGCCGAATCCGCGTTCTCCAGACGAGGCGCGCTCATGATGGGGCTGGGAGCCGGCGCTGCGGGCGCTGCTGCCTACTACGGGTTGAGCGACGGCGTGGCGCCGGCCAGGGCGGAGGCCGCCGATGAGGTGCTCGCCGCCCTGTTGCCGGCCAAGCGCAACGAGGCCTTCAAGCTCGACCGCGCTCTGACGCCGGAAAAGATCAACGGCGCCTACAACAATTTCTACGAGTTCGGCACGTCGAAATACGTTGCGTCGGCGGCGCAGGGTCTGAAGACCCGCCCCTGGACGGTGAAGGTCGACGGGCTCGTCAACAATTCGCTGGAACTCGACTTCGATGATCTGATCAAGAAGTTCGCGCTCGAGGAACGGCTTTACCGGCATCGCTGCGTCGAGGCCTGGTCGATGACCATTCCGTGGACCGGCTTCCAGCTCTCGGATCTGGTCAAGCTCGCCGACCCCAAGCCCGAGGCGACGTACGTCCGCTTCGAGACGGGCGTGGCGAAGAGCGATGCGCCGGGCATGCGCACGAGCTGGTATCCCTGGCCGTATACCGAGGGACTGACGATCGCCGAAGCGAGGAACGAACTCGCCTTTCTCGCCGTCGGCACCTACGGCAAGGTGATGCCGAAGCAGCACGGCGCGCCGATCCGCCTCGCCGTGCCGTGGAAGTACGGTTTCAAATCGATCAAGTCGATCTCGCGCATTTCCTTCGTCGACAAGCGGCCCGACACGTTCTGGGAAGCGCTGCAGTCGAGCGAATACGGCTTCTGGGCGAATGTGAACCCGGATGTGCCGCATCCGCGCTGGAGCCAGGCTTACGAGCGGGTGCTCGACACCGGTGCCCAGGTGCCGACACAGATCTACAATGGCTACGGCGAGCAGGTCGCCGGGCTATACAAGGACATCAAGGGCGAAGCCCTGTTCATGTGAGTGGCTGCCCTCCCTATTCGACCGCACAACGTCATTGCGAGCGAAGCGAAGCAATCCAGAAAGTCGTACGAGACTCTGGATTGCTTTGCTTCGCTCGCAATGACGACGATACTTGAGGGCCCGCGATCGGCGCCCCCATGTGGCGGCTCAATAGATCCAGCGTTCGGCCTTGGCGATGAGGAAGTCGCGGAAGACTTTCACACGGGCTGTATTGCGGAGTTCTTCTGGGTAGACGAAGTAGCAGTCGAGCGACGGCACATCGGCGGCCGGGATGAGCTGCACCAGTTCGGAATCCGATTCGATCAGGTAGTCGGGCAGCAGCGCGATGCCGACGCCACGCTGCACGGCCCGCTTCATGCCGATCAGGCTGTTGATGCGCAACACCGGACGGCGAGCGTCGCTGGAGGTGCGCCCGGCCGATTCCAGCCAGTTCATGCTCTCGCGCAGGTAGCTTGGCGAGTTGAGCCCGAAGGTGACGATACGGTGGTCGTCGGAGATTTCGTTCAGGGTCTCCGGATTGCCGAATCGCTTCAGGTAGCCCTGCGAGGCGTAGAGGTGGAAGTGGACGGTGAACAGCTTCCTCTGGATGAGGTCGGGCTGCACCGGCGCACGGATCCTGAGGGCGATGTCGGCCTGACGCATGGACAGGTCGAGTTCGTCGTCGTCGAGGATCAGTTCGAGCTGCACGTCCGGGTGCAGATCGATGAATTCATGCACGCGGGCGGTCAGCCAGGAGGTGCCGAGACCGACCGTCGTCGTCACGCGCAGAAGGCCCGAGGGTTTCTCGCGCGTATCGACCAGGCGGGTGCGGACCTGATCGAGTTTGACCAGCACTTCGCGCGCCGTGCGGAACAGGAGTTCGCCCTGCTCGGTGAGAATCAGGCCGCGCGCATGGCGGTGGAACAGCGGCACATTGAGGTCCTGTTCGAGAGCGCTCACCTGACGGCTGACCGCCGACTGGCTCATGTCGAGCTTTTCGCCGGCGTGAGTGAAGCTGCCGGCTTCGGCGGCGGCATGGAAGATCCGAAGTTTGTCCCAGTCCACGTGAGACCTCTCTTAGTCTTGGCCGATGCGAGCGCTTCGGCGGTGACCCCTGTGCGCTATGCCTTCCGCGAATGGCGGACGGCCGGCACGATGCCAATCCGACCTCCCGGAATCGCGGCCGCTCGAACCGCAATCCAACAGGTCACGCACAACTGCCATCGAGCTATGCGGTCCGGTCCGTCGCTGCGCTCAAGCCCCTCACCGATATCCGCCCTTATGCAGGCAAGAAGATCTCGAACGAGACGGACCGCGGGCACCGAAGTGACCTGTGCAAAGCCAAGACACCGACGATTGAGCTCCAGCACTCTTGCCAGAAATCGCCCGTGAAACGTGCTCCGCACGACCGCATAGACGCGAGCGAGGGGCGTTTTACAACTTCGGCCGCTTCACCGGAATCGGTCCAACACCGTAGAATTTTGTCCGAGCATCGGTGGCGTCTAGACCCGCGGGGTTCAGGGCAAACCGATCGCCAGGGCATTCGCCCGGCAGCCGGGGATCCCATTTGCTCGCGTGCCGGCGTGCTGCGCATGGCAACCCGCTTGGCATCCCTTACAGATGAGTCCCCGCGTTATGCGAGAAAGCATAACAGATTGCTTTTTGGGTTTCGATTCAATCCAAATTTCGACTTGCGTGCGCGTTTTAGGTCGCCAAGGTGAAATTTGCGACACTTTTGCGGATGACGTGTTTCCGAAACATCTCACGCTCGCGTAAACGTCAGGTCTCGCGCTCAGCCATGCGCGAGATAGCGCTCGGCCTCAAGCGCCGCCATGCAGCCCATGCCGGCGGCGGTGACGGCCTGGCGGAACACGTCGTCGGCGACATCACCGGCGGCAAACACGCCGGGAACGCTGGTCGCCGTCGAATCGGGAGCCGTCCAGATGTAGCCCGACGGTTTCAGTCGCAGCTGGCCATCGAACAGTTCGACCGCCGGCTTGTGCCCGATGGCGATGAAGATGCCGTCGACGTCGACGGTGGAGACCTCGCCGGTGACGATGTTCTTCAGTCGCGCGCCGGTGACGCCTGCCGGCATGCCGCCGCCGATGACTTCGTCGAGCGCGGTGTTCCAGACGACCTCGATCTTCGGATGGGCGAACAGCCGCTCCTGCAGGATCTTCTCGGCCCGGAACTCGCCGCGCCGATGCACGACGGTGACCTTCGCGGCGTGGTGCGTCAGATACAGCGCCTCCTCGACCGCGGTGTTGCCGCCGCCGATGACCAGCACGTTCTTGCCGCGGTAGAAGAACCCGTCGCAGGTGGCGCAGGCCGAGACGCCGGCGCCGCGGAATGCGGTCTCCGACGGCAACTCCAGCCAGCGCGCCTGGGCGCCGGTGGCGATGATCAGCGAAGCCCCCTCGTAGATCTCGCCCGAATCACCCTTCAGGCGGAAGGGAGGGCCCTTCAGGTCCGCCTCGACGATATGGTCGGAGACGAGCCGGGCGCCGACATGCTCGGCCTGCAGCCGCATCTGCTCGACCAGCCAGGGGCCCTGGATGGGATCGGCGAATCCCGGATAGTTCTCAACGTCGGTCGTCACGGTTAATTGGCCGCCCTGCTGGATGCCGGCGATCAGCACCGGTTCCAGAAGCGCGCGCGCGGCATAGATGGCGGCGGTGTAGCCGGCCGGTCCCGAGCCGATGATGAGAACTTTCGAGGGGATCATGGAGTGTCCTTCGCGCCCGCGGCGGGCGGCTTCCTGGAATCAGCAGTATCGGCAGTTTCGGATGCCTGGCCGGGCCCTTCAACCCACTAGCCGGCGGCGGATCTCGGCGGCGACGACGGCGGTCGAATCATGCGGCGCCGGCCCGTCGCGTTTGAGCGAGCCGTCGAACGGTGCCGCCCAGCCCTCTTCGACCATGCGCAGGCCGAAATAGGTCAATTTCGGCTTGATGCAAGTGGGTTGAAAGATCATCAGCGGCGCTCCCGTCGAGGCCGCTTCGCTGATCATCGTATGGCTGTCGCCGGTGGCCAGGATGGCGTCGGCGACGGCGAGAAAGGAGAGGTAGGGGTTCGGTCCGGAGTTGTCCCAGATGGTCGATGGGCGGGAAGCGATTGCGGTTCGCACTGCCGCCAGAAGATCGGGCGGGGTGCGTCGCGAGACGGTGACGAGGAACGATCCGGCGTCGCGGCAGAGATCCTTCAGCCCGGCGCACAGGCGATCGCGGTCGGCGGCGCTGAACGGCCCGCGGCGGGTGCGTCCGCCGAGGAGCAGCGTGACGCGCGGGGAGGGCAGCGCCAGAATCGCCTCCGGCAGGATCGCCTTGGCCGAAGCGATGCGCGCGGCGGAGAAGCGGTGCGGGGTGATCAGGGTGCGCATGAAGGCGGGCACGCGCGAGCGGTCGTGCTCGGGCACCCAAACGAAGTCGGCGCCGTGATCGGCGATGCGCGGATCCTTCAGGATGGCGGTGAACGTCCGGCCGCCGGACAGATGCTTGACTGCGCGGACATAGGCGACCGAGCGACGGCCGGAGGCGATCAGCACGTCGGGGTACGGCGGCAGGATCGGGCTATCGGCGTGAACGGGCGAATCGCGCGGATCGATCGGCCCGCTCGGCATGAACCACACCCAGGGCGGGCGCGGTGCGACGCGGCGGATCTCAATGCGGCCGGCGGCATAGCTGCGGGTGGCCAGCGGCACGGCATAGCGCAGCACCGGGTCCATCGGTGGAGCGGCGATGCCGTCGTCCCAAGGCGCGTCGCGCACGCCGATCAGTTCTTCGGCAACGCCGAGGCAGGGGATCTCGTCGCCGGCCTTGCCGTCTGTCAGCACCCAGATGGTCAGCGGACGCGCGCTCATCCCCATCGCCGGCGGAGAGCCGGCATACGAGGGCGGTGTGGGCGGCATCGCTTGCAAGGATGGTCATCTCCAGGCTGGACCGGCGGTCGGAGCCGCCGCGCTCGGTTGATCGTCGGGCATTGCCGCGATACGGCCCTCGTCCCGCTCGGAGGACGTGCGCGTCGCTGCTGATGTGCGCTGTTCGAACCCTCCCGCCACCGAAGGCGGTCGTCCGTTTCGGCATGAGGCTCGCAGACTGCCAACAACCTCCGGATCTGGATCAACTAGGATCCCTGGGGGCCTCGACGGTCGCACGCTCGGCGGACCGCCAGAGGCCTTCGTAGACGGCGATGACGGCTGCGGCCTCGCGCTCCAACGTGAAGCGCTGGCCGATATGGTCGCGCGCGGCAAGGGCCATCGTCCGACGGCGCGCTGGGTCTGAGAGGATCGCTTCGACGGCGGTAACCATGGCCTCGACGTCGCCGGGCGGCACGAGGTCGCCGGTGACGCCGGGGACGACCAGTTCGGGGAAGGCGCCGACGGTTGTCGCCACCACCGGGACGCCGGACGACATCGCCTCGAGCGGGGTCAGGCCGAAGCCTTCCCAGCGTTGCGGCGCGACGAACAGCGACAGGCGGCGGTACCAGTCGGCGATCGCGTCGACATCGACCTCGCCGGGAAACAGGATGCGGTCGGCAAGGCCGGCATCGGCGATGCGGCGGTGCAGATCGGCCTCGAACCCCTGGTGCGGCGGCGTGGTGCGGCCGAGGACGACGGCGGTCGCCTCCGGAAAGCGCGGCAACAGGCGGATCATCGCGTCGACGAAGACGTCGGTGCCCTTCTGGTGGCGGATGCGACCGAAACAACCGATGCCGAGCGAACCAGGCAGGCCCGCCGCTTTCCACGCCTCGGCCGGGTCGGCCGCGGGGTGGAACAGCTCGGTGTCGATGCCGTGCATGACGACGGTCGAGGGACGTTTCAGATAGGTGGCGGTCGCCCGCGACGTCGAGATGACCGCATCGACGCGTGCGATGAGGGCGCGGGTGTAGGCGGTATGGTGGCGCTGCGAGGCGGAGGTGAAGACGATGCGCAGCGGCAGGCGCAGCAGGTCGCGCAACACCAGCCCGGTCAGCATCTCGATGTTGCGGCGCGCGTGCCAGATGCGGAACGGCCGCTTCTTCGGTCGTCGCCACAGTTTCAACAGCGTCACGCAGCCGATCCGCGGCACGCGGGCGCCAAGGTTGGGGCCGAGCGCGACGATACCGAGGCTTCTCGCCTGCAGCGGCACAAGGCGCTGGATGGTCGCGGTGACGCCCGACAGGCGGCGCTTGAAGTTGGGCGCCACCACCTCGATGTCGTCAGGGGAAAGCGGGGAACCGGCGGGCCCCATCGTGCAAAGTCCGATCGGTTTGCCGCGCTGATCAGGAGAACCTGACTGCGACGACCTCATAGGAACGGGCGCCGCCCGGGGCCATCACCTCGACCGTGTCGCCGATATCCTTGCCGATGAGCGCCCGAGCGATCGGCGAGGAAATCGAGATGCGGCCAGATTTCACGTCGGCCTCCATGTCGCCGACGATCTGATAGGTCTTCTTTTCCGCGGTATCCTCATCGACGAGCGTCACCGTGGCGCCGAATTTGATCTTCGTGCCATTCAGTTTGGTGATGTCGATGATTTCGGCGCGCGAGAGCTTGTCCTCCAGCTCGGCGATGCGACCCTCGTTCAGGCTCTGCTGCTCTTTGGCCGCGTGGTATTCGGCATTCTCCGAGAGATCGCCATGCGCTCGTGCCTCGGCTATCTGCGCGATGATGCGCGGACGCTCCTCCTGCTGACGCAGTTTGAGCTCGGCCACGAGTGCGGCGTGACCGGCCGATGTCATCGGGATCTTTTCCATTGGCTATGGGCTCTCGTGGTTATGGCCTGCAGCACATAAAAACAAAGCGCGAGCCCCTCGCGAGGCTCGCCCTTCGAAAAACCTGGGCAATGATTATAATCGCACGGCTTGAGGCGTTCAAGCGCGCGCATTCGCTGTTCCACGGGCTTGCGCGCGTTTTCAACGAAAGGTCCGGGCTTTGCCGCGCCAGTCTATTCCATCAGCGGCGCTACGCAAGACGTCTGCGGAAGGCCTCAATGCACCTCGGCAATCGCCTTTGGCAGAACGAGCGTGCCGTGGTCGGGCAGGGGGCCGAGCGACATGAACGCGGGATTGCCGGGCCAGGGATTGTCCAGTTGCGCAGAGTCGACGGCGGCGAAGCCTGCCCTTGGGTAGTAGGTCGGATGGCCGACGACGAGGAACAATGTCTCGCCCTCCGCCCTGAGTTCGGCGAGCGCCCGCGCCATCAGCTGCTGGCCGAGCCCCATGCGCTGGTGGCCGGGCCGGACCGAGAGCGGCGACAGGAAGGCCGCTGCGAGCCGCGCACCGTCGGGCGTCTCGACATAGGCGCGGGAGAAGGCGATATGGGCGAGGATCTCGCCCGCCGCTTCCGTCACCCATTCGCCCATGACGCAGCCTTCGGCGCGCAGCGCGTGCAAAAAGGTGACGACGTCCTCGGGGCGGAAGGCGAGGTCGGTCAGCGTATCGATTTCAGTGAAGTCGGCGTCGGCGGCGCGGCGCAAAGCGATGTCCATCGGCCGGATCCTTCGTCAGCGCGGATGGCCAAAGCCCCCCGCGCTTCACCCTCAAAAATACGCCTGCAGCGGCCGGACGTCGAACTCGCCCCGGCCCATGGCGACGATGCCCTCGGCTGCGGCGATGGCGCCGGCGAGCGTCGTGTAGTAGGGCACGCGGTGCATCAGCGCGGCGCGCCTGAGCGACCGGCTGTCGGCGAGCGCCTGGGCGCCCTCGGTGGTATTGAACACCAATTGCACTTCGCCGTTCTTGATCGCATCGACGATGTGCGGCCGGCCTTCCAAGACCTTGTTGATCTTCTGCGCCGGAATGCCGTTTTCCTGCAGGAAGCGGATGGTGCCGCCGGTGCCGATCACCTTGAAGCCGAGACCGGACAGGGCCTTGATCGACGGCAGGATGCGGTCCTTATCCTTGTCGCGCACCGAGACGAACAGGGTGCCAGACTTCGGCACGCGCGTGCCGGAGCCGAGTTGCGACTTGGCGAAGGCGAGATCGAAGGAATAGTCGAGGCCCATCACCTCGCCGGTCGACTTCATCTCCGGGCCCAAGACCGTATCGACGCCGGGGAAGCGGGCAAACGGGAACACCGCCTCCTTCACTGCGACATGCTTCAGCGTCTTGGCCGTGAGGCCGAAACTGTCGAGCGGCTCGCCGGCCATGACGCGCGCAGCGATCTTGGCGACGGGCGTGCCGATGGTCTTCGCCACGAACGGGACGGTGCGCGAGGCGCGCGGGTTGACTTCGAGCACATAGACCGTGCCGTCCTTGATGGCGTATTGCACGTTCATCAAGCCGCCGACGTTCAGGGCGAGCGCCAGTTCCTGCGTCTGCCGTTCGAGTTCGGCGACGATCTCGGGCGAAAGCGAATGGGTCGGCAGCGAGCAGGCCGAATCGCCTGAGTGTATGCCGGCCTCCTCGATGTGCTCCATGATGCCGGCAACGAACACGGTCTTGCCGTCGCAGAGCGCGTCGACGTCGATTTCGATGGCATCCGACAGATAGCGGTCGAACAACAGCGGCGCCTTGCCCAGCACCATGTTGATCTGGCCGGTCTTGTCGTTGGGGTATTTCGACCTGACCTCGGCCGGCACCATGCCGGGCAGGGTGCCGAGCAGGTAGCGGTCGAACTGCTCTTCGTCGCGCACGATCTCCATGGCACGACCGCCGAGGACGTAGGACGGGCGGACGACGAGCGGGAAGCCGAGATCTGCGGTGACGAGGCGCGACTGCTCGATCGAGTAGGCGATGCCGTTCTTCGGCTGGGTCAGTTCCAACCTGTCGAGGAGCCGCTTGAAGCGATCGCGATCCTCGGCCAGATCGATGGCGTCGGGAGACGTTCCGAGAATAGGGATGCGTGCCCTGGCGAGGGCTTCGGCCAGCTTCAGCGGCGTCTGGCCGCCGAACTGGACGATGACGCCGTGCAGCTTGCCGTTCGACTGCTCGGTGCGGATGATCTCGAACACGTCCTCGGCGGTCAGCGGCTCGAAGTAGAGCCGATCCGAGGTGTCGTAGTCGGTCGAGACCGTTTCCGGGTTGCAGTTGACCATGATGGTCTCATAGCCGACATCCTGCAAAGCGAACGAAGCGTGGCAGCAGCAGTAGTCGAACTCGATGCCCTGGCCGATGCGGTTGGGACCGCCGCCGAGGATGACCACCTTCTTGCGATCCGACGGCGCGGCCTCGTTGTCGACCTTGCCGGCAAACGGGACTTCGTAGGTCGAATACATGTAGGCGGTGGGCGAGGCGAATTCGGCAGCGCAGGTGTCGATGCGCTTGTACGCCGGATGCACGTCGAGCCGCTGGCGCAGCGCCCGAACCTCATTCTCCGTGCTACCGGCCAGTTCGGCCAGGCGCGCATCCGAGAAGCCCTGCGCCTTCAGCCCTCTGAGGCTCACCGGTGTGGTCGGCAGGCCGTGAGCGCGGATTTTCGCCTCGGTGTCGACGATCGCCTGGATCTCCCGCAGGAACCAGCGGTCGATCTTGCAGGACGCGTGGATGAGATCGTGGCTCTGGCCGCGCCGCATGGCCTCGGCGATGAAGCGCAGCCGGTCGGGCGTTGGGGTCCCCAGCACCTTGCGGATGGCATCCTTGTCGTCGCCGGCCCCGAGCCCGGGGATTTCGATCTCGTTCAGCCCGGTCAGGCCGGTTTCGAGGCCGCGCAGCGCCTTCTGCAGGCTTTCGGCGAAGGTGCGGCCGATGGCCATGACCTCGCCGACCGACTTCATCGAGGTGGTGAGCGTCGTCAGGTTCGGATCGGGCGAGGGGAACTTCTCGAAGGTGAAGCGCGGGATCTTGGTGACGATGTAGTCGATGGTGGGCTCGAAAGAGGCGGGCGTCGCGCCGCCGGTGATGTCGTTGGCCAATTCGTCGAGCGTGTAGCCGACGGCAAGGCGCGCGGCGACCTTGGCGATCGGGAAGCCGGTCGCCTTCGAGGCCAGCGCCGAGGAGCGGGAGACGCGCGGGTTCATCTCGATGACGACCATGCGGCCGTTGTCGGGGTTGACGGCGAACTGCACGTTGGAGCCGCCGGTCTCCACTCCGATCTCGCGCAAGACCGCCAATGAGGCGTCGCGCATGATCTGGTATTCCTTGTCGGTCAAGGTCAGCGCCGGGGCGATGGTGATCGAGTCGCCGGTATGCACGCCCATCGGGTCGATGTTCTCGATGGAACAGACGATGATGCAGTTGTCCGTCTTGTCGCGGACCACCTCCATCTCGAATTCCTTCCAGCCGAGCACCGATTCCTCGATCAGCACTTCGTTGGTGGGTGAGGCGTCGATGCCGCGCTCGACGATCTCCAGGAATTCCTCGCGGTTGTAGGCGATGCCGCCGCCGGTGCCGCCGAGCGTGAAGGAGGGGCGGATGATCGCCGGCAGGCCGATGACGTCGAGGCCGATCAGCGCCTCGCCGAGCGAGTGGGCGAGCCGGGAGTGCGGCGTCTCCAGCCCGATCTTCAGCATGGCCTCGCGGAACAGTTCGCGGTCCTCGGCCTTGTCGATGGCCTCCGCCGTGGCGCCGATCATCTCGACGTCAAAGTCTTCGAGGACGCCCATCTTCTTCAACGACAGTGCGCAGTTCAGCGCCGTCTGGCCACCCATGGTCGGCAGAAGCGCGAAGCCTTGCGACCGGGGGCCGCGCTCCTTTTCGATGATCTTCGCCACGACTTCCGGCGTGATCGGCTCGATGTAGGTCGCATCCGCCAGCTCCGGATCGGTCATGATCGTTGCCGGGTTCGAATTGACCAGGACGATGCGATAGCCCTCGGCCTTCAAGGCCTTCACCGCCTGCGTGCCGGAATAGTCGAATTCGCAGGCCTGACCGATGACGATCGGGCCGGCGCCGATGATGAGGATCGTGTGGATGTCTGTGCGTTTCGGCATATCGGCTCGCATTTCGTCCGCCGCGGGCCGGCGCCACCCGTCCGAGAGGTGCGGAGCCGGCCGACGCGACGGACCTGTCCGTCTTGTCGTGAATTGGTGCCGGCTTATAGGGGAAAAGCGGAGGCCCGTGAACCCCCGATCGCCATTGCGCCTGCATGCGGCGACAGGGTCCGGTCTCGCTGCGTCGGCCCCGGAGCGATGTTTCCGTTCCAACTCGGCGTGCGACCGGCTATACCGCCCGCACCGACGCCTTCGCGCCCCTGTCTCAGGGCCCATGTCAGGGCCCATACTTCAGGTAAGCCCTGCCGATGCTGAAATCCCTTGCCCCGCAGTTCGTCCGCTATGTCGGCGTCGGCTTTGCCGCTGCAGCCGCGCATTACGGCGTGTTGTTCGCGCTGGTGCAATCGGGGCTCACCGGAGCGGTCGCTGGGGCGCTCGCCGGCTTCGTCGTCGGCGGCATCGTCTCCTATAGCCTCAATCGCCGCTTCACCTTTCGCAGCGACCGCGGCCATGACGAGGCCGTGCCGCGCTTTATCCTGATCACGGTCATCGCCTTCGGCCTGACCGGCGCGCTGATGTGGCTGTTCGCCGAGCACTTCGGCATCCACTACATGCTGGCGCAGGTGATCACGACCGTCATCGTGCTGTTCTGGACGTTTGCCGGCAACCGGTTCTGGACGTTCACCGAGCGGCGGTAGACAGCCGGGTCGGCACGCGCGCCCATCGATGGCGATTCCGATCGGAATCGATACGCTCTACGGGCGTGTCGTCGTCACCGCCAGCGGAATGAGTGCCGGTATGGCGCCGAGAAGAATTGACAGGACGACCGAGAGAACGTAAAGCGCCACGTTCAGGGGCGATTTTTGCTTCTTCATCAGCAGAAGAATGGCAACAATGGACGTATAGGCGATGTTGAGATATTCGCCGATGCTGACCCCGGACTTGAACGGACCGGACATGCCTGTGCCGACCGCACTGCTCAAATTGCCCCCCGTGACGATCGCCATGGCGATGATCAGACCAGCGGCTGCAATGACGAGGAGAACGCCGAGAACGACGAACACGATGTACCAGCCCAGCGCATTCAGGGGCGTGCGACGCACCGAAAAATCAAAAATCTGGCTGAACATGTCACGCTCGTCTCGTTGGGTGCGGCTCGGGCCGCTTTAGCGTGTTTTCGAACGAAAATCGAGGGAGTGTCGAGGCCGAGGGGGGCGAGGATCCGGCCGGGCGTCGCTGTCTCAGGCTTGATCCGCCCTGTCAGGCTCGGCCGCAGCGGTCGATTGCGCGACGCCCTTGGGCCGGGTGGCCGTGAACGCCATCCGGCGCTGATCGAAGCCCAGGTTCGGGCGCATCCGCCGGGCATCGAACCCAGCCGCCCTGAGGCGCGCGAGGAACGCCGCCTCGTCGTAGCGCTTCAGCCCGACCGTCGTGCGCAGGCGTCGGTAGGGCGAGAAGAAGGTGGCGACGAGGCCGATGAGCGCGGCGAGGAAGAAGCCGTTGCGCATGCCGATCCGGAGCAGGTTGCGGACGTCGCCGAGGACGTCGTCGCGGAGTGGGATGACATCGGCGATGATGAGCGTGCCGCCGGGGGCAAGCGCGGCCCTCGCGTCGGCGATGAGTTGGTCGAGTTCGGCGTCCGACAGATATTGCAGCACCGAATTGACGACGAAGAGGTCGACGTTGCCCTGGTAGCGGGCCCTGAGCGCCTCGGGCGCGACGACGTCGATGCGGCGCTGCCGCGTGCCGAACCGGTCGCGCAGCCGCAGGAGCGTCGCCGGCGCGGCGTCGCACAGCACCAGCCGCGCGGCATGGGCGACGATCTCCTCGGCGTTATAGGCATCGCCGCAGCCCCAATCGACGACGACGGCCGACGGCGCCGGGATCAGACTGATGAAATCGGCCGCCAGCTTGGCGTAATGCACCTCAGCGTGGCGGGCATTCACGTAGATGCGGTGGCTGCCATTCCAAAAGTCCAGCCATGTCGCTGCCATGGGGCGATATCTCAGTCGGTGAAGCGATCAACGCATCACTCATAACAAAAAAAAACGGCGACACCATCGCGGTGCCGCCGATAGTAGGAGTGTCGTTGCCAAAGTAGCGCGGCGTTGGGCCTCACCCGGCCCGGACGTTGCCGAGGAACTGCTGCATTTCCAGGCGCAGCCGTTCCGACTGGGACGATAGATTGCTGGCCGCACTCAGCACCTGCGCGGAAACCGCCGCGGAACTGCGCGCGGCTTCGGTGATGCCGGCGATATTGCTGGAAACGGTGGCGGTGCCTTCGGCGGCGCTATGGACGCTCGAGGCGATATCGCGGGCCACCGCCCCCTGTTCTTCGACCGCAGCTGCCAGCGTTTCGGCGATCTCGCTCAAGCGCTGGATGATGTCGGCGATCATGCTGATGGAGCCGACCGATTCGGCGGTCGAGGACTGGATGGCGCCGACCTGCTCGGCGATCTGCGACGTGGCTTTCGACGTCTGGTCGGCGAGAAGCTTGACCTCCGAGGCAACGACCGCGAAGCCTTTGCCGGCTTCTCCGGCGCGTGCCGCTTCGATCGTGGCATTCAGTGCCAGAAGGTTGGTCTGGCCGGCGATATTGTTGATGAGCTGGACGACGGTGCCGATCTCGTTGGCGGCCGAGGTCAGTTCCTGGATGCCGGTCTGGGTGGAGGCCGCCGTCTTGGAGGCTTCGCCGGTGACCTTCGTCGCGTTGACCACCTGGCTACCGATCTCGGCGATGGAGGCGGACAGTTCTTCGGTGGCTGCGGCGACGGTGCCGACATTGGCCGATGTCGTATTGGCTGCATGGGCGACAGCCACCGTCTGGTTCGACGTCTGCTCGGCGGAGGCGGCCAGCGATTGTGCCGAAGCCTGCAGCTGGCGGGAGGCAACGACGATGTCCTGGACGATGCCGCCGACGGAATTCTCGAAACTGTCGCTGAGGTCGTGCAGGAGTTTGGTCCGCTCCTGCTTGGCGGCGACCTCCCGCTCGGCTTCCTCTCGCGCCAGTCTGGCGACGCGGATGGCGTTTTCCTTGAACACGACGACGGCCGACGCCATGGCGCCGATCTCGTCGTGGCGGCCGACGCCGGGAATGTCGACGCCGGTATCGTTGGAGGCGAGGCGCTTCATCGCCGCCGTCATGGCGTTGAGAGGCCGCGTCACGCGGGCGAGGAGAATCCAGAAGCCGGTGATCGCCAGGGCGAGCGACACCGCCAGGAGGCCGCTGTAGGTCGCCAGGACGGATGTGGCGTCGGCAGCCCGCTCGGACGCCATGGCGTTCATGTCGTCGATGGCCTGACTGGCGACCGCCGCGACCGAGTCGAGCGGTTCGGCAAGCGTTGTGCGCCACTGGTCGGAATTGATCGTCGGCTTGCCACCGGCGACGATGGAGGCGACGAGCTGGTCGCGGTTCGCCTTGAACTGCCCCCCGAAATAGAGCGAGTCGGTCTTGGCCACCGCACGCTTCACGCCGGCGGTCGCATCGGCGGCTCCGGTCAGGACGTGGATCTGGCTCCAGCCAAAGTTCACCTGCGCGTCGGCGATCGTCAGGGTGCGAATTTCGTCAGCCGTCATCGGTCGGTTCTGTGCGACGACGACGTTGAGTAGCAGCGTGGCGTTGCCGGCACTGATTCGAGACGACCAGGCGAGGACGCGGGTTTGGATGGCGGCCGACATGGTCGGATCGAGCTGGCGGATCTCCGCCTCGATAGTCGACGTCGTCGTTTCGAGTGCGTCCAGCAGCTTGGCGCCGTCGGCAAGCACGCGCGGTGCCAATTCGGCATTACGCTGCGGCTTCGGCTTGTGCAGCTCGGCGTCGATCTGTGCCCTGAGCGACTTGAAGTTTTCGTACTGCGATTGCAGCTGCGGCAGGATGGCGGCGATCGCGGGCGCCCTGGCATCGCGCAAGGCGGCCAAAGTGGCGTTCGCGTCCCGGTCGATCTGCACCCGGCGCTCGCCGAGCGTGCGGGTGTATTCGGCTGCCGTGTCATCAGCAAGGCCCAGCGCCATGGACGAATCGCCGCGCTCGTAGCGGAAGCTCGACATGGCGCTGAAGGCGCTCTTGCTCGCGCTCGACAGGCTGGCGACCTGGACTGCCCGGTCGTAACGCGCGTAGGCATCGAGCAAGGTTGTCGCGCATGCCACTGCCAGCAGGCCGCTGAGGGCCAGAATGACCGAAATCAGCGTTGTCCGAATAGAGAGCCGCATGACTCGTCTCCTTTTGTTAGTTTTTCGTTAACTCGAGATATTCCGTGCCAGTCTTGATGACTTTGTTCTCGGATCAGGCTGGAGTAACAAGCTGAATCAAGTGTTAATCGCCGAGTAGACGATGAATTGTTCTTTAAGATAACATATTCGACGGTACCTATGTGCGGGATGTCAGCTTTTCGTTAGCTCCGTCTGTTACTTAAGACCCGGATGAGAGCCGCGCAGGGGAGCGTTTCACAATGTACGATTGATCAATCAACTTGATAATTATCGGTGAATGTTGTAGATTTTGGCCTACCTGAATTGCGTTTGTCGCATATCGTAACGTTTTGGGTGGTTGATTGCCTGCGGGGAGCGATCGCGGTCCGGTCTGCGGCGGCACGCGACATTTCGCCCGGCAATGCTGCATTGACGCTGTTGCCAGAGCGTGCGGAGATTTTCGGATGTGCGCTGCTGCTGCCGCGGCGGGCGTGGTGCCGATCGGGAACCGTGGGTCTTGTTTTCGGACTGCGGACACCTGCCGGCTACCGGGCCCGGGCCGTGCGGAGATTGGTTTTGAGAGGAGATTTCAGGATGGGGACGGTTCCGTTGTTTGGCCAGAAGTACAATCGCAGTTGCTGGGCCGCATCGATCCGCATGATCCTTGCCAGCAAGGGGCAGTGGATCGACGACGACGACATGATCGCGCGCGAATGCGACCGCTTGTTCAAGCTGACATCCGGCCTGCAGCCCGATGATCGGGCGCCGTTCACCCGCTGGGGCTTCGCGGTGGAGCCGCCGAAATCCTATTCCGAGGAGGGGTTCCGGGGGCTCGTGCGCACCAAGGGGCCAATCTGGATCGCCTGCGACGTGCGAACCCCGGGCTACAGCCAGTCGTTCCCGCACGTAAGGGTGGTCGTCGGCATGGAAAGCCTCGATTCGCCGCTGCGACTTCTCGTCAACGATCCCTGGCCGGTCGGGCGCGGGGCGCAATACGTCGAGTCGTACGAGGACATGATGGCCAAGAACAACCTTCTCGGCGCGACCGAGGCCGACAAATCCAACCCGGTCTATGTCGCCTATTACGCGGGGAAGTGACGCACCGAGCCGGTCTTGGCAATTGCCGAGCGCGTGCGACGCTACTGGTGGTCAGGCAAATTCCGCGAGAACGTCGTAGACGCTGTGGCCCAACGACCGCGCCCGGCTGACGAGGTCGCGGTCCGACGAGACGAGCGTGATCGTCGTCTCGTCGGTCGACTGGTCGAGGAGGTCCAGAATGACGCAGTCGGTCAATCCGAGCGCGGCAAACTCGCGGCGCTCGGCGCTTGGGGCACTGGCTGTGAGGTCTTCCGCGTAGTCCTTCAGCAATTGCCGGAAAGCACTGGCAATCCTCGTCGCACTGCTATCGCGAAACTGCGAGTGACGAGAGAGGTTGGAGGTTTCAGTCAGTATGTGCGGTGTGACGATGATGTCGTCGAACAGGCCCAAGTACTCCAACACGTGCTCGTAATGCGCCACGTCGAATTGGCTGAGGCGCTTGTGCTTGCGGATTTCAGCGGGCGAGATCGAGCCAATCAAAACCAACAACAGGACGTTGGTATCGACCAACGCGATGTCTGTCATGCGACCATGTCCGGATGGGCCATGTTCTTCATGGAGAGGACCTGGCCGTCACCGTCTGAAATGGTGAGGGTCTTGTAGGCCTGCTCCAAGATTATCTTGCGATCGATTGGGGACGCCGGGCCTTCCGTCAGCTTGTTGCGACGTACTGAATTTTCGTCGGCCATCATGTCGGCAATGACCTGCGCGCGCGTTCGGGGAATCTGTTTCTCCCGCGAAAACGAAATCCCGATCCGCCAGACGTTCTCGGCCGGCAGGTACTCGACCTCTTCCAGGCCGACATTGGTGATGCTCTCGCCGCTATAGACGTCCTTGACGTACTCGCGCGCGATCTCGATGGCACGTTTGGGGTCCATCGCAAGCCTCCGAACGGGATCTGCCGATAAAGGTGTCACCTTCCGGCAGGCCGTTCAAGGGCCGCCTCACTCCTCCAGAAGCGGCTCGCCCTTCCTCTCCCGGATCAGGTTGATGAAGCGGGTGAAGAGGTAGTGGCTGTCCTTCGGGCCGGGCGAGGCCTCCGGGTGGTACTGCACCGAGAATATCGGCTTGCCTTCGACGGCGAGGCCGCAGTTGGAGCCGTCGAACAGCGATATATGCGTCTCGACGACGCCTTCGGGCAGCGAGTCGCGATCGACCGCAAAGCCGTGGTTCATCGAGGTGATCTCCACCTTGCCGGTGGTGAAGTCCTTCACCGGATGGTTGGCGCCGTGGTGACCCTGGTGCATTTTTCGCGTCGTGCCTCCGAGCGCCAGACCGAGCATCTGGTGGCCGAGGCAGATGCCGAAGGTCGGGATGCCGGCGTCGAGGATCGCCTTGATCATCGGCACGGCGTATTCGCCGGTCGCGGCCGGATCGCCCGGGCCGTTCGACAGAAACACGCCGTCCGGGGCGTGGGCAATGACCTCCTCGCCCGTCGCCGTGGCCGGGAGCACGGTCACTTTGCAGCCGGCGCTGGCAAGGAGCCGGAGGATGTTGCGCTTGATGCCATAGTCGATGGCGACGACGTGATACTTCGGTGCCGTCTGCCGGCCGTAGCCCTCTTCCAGCGACCAGACGGTCTCGTCCCAGGAGAATTGCTGGGTCGAGGTCACTTCCGGCACGAGATCGAGGCCGACGAGGCCGGACCAGGCAGCGGCGTCGCCTTTCATCGCGTCGACGTCGAATTCGCCGTCGGCGTGGTGGGCGATGACGGCGTTGGGCATGCCCTTCTCGCGGATGAGCTTGGTCAGCGCCCGGGTGTCGATGCCGGAAATGCCGATGATGCCACGCGCCTTCAGCCATTGGTCGAGGTGGCGCCGCGCCCGCCAGTTGGCCGGCTCGGTGATGGCGGCCTTCAACACGACGCCGCGGGCGCCGCCGGCCGAGGCCATGTTGACGGTCTCGATGTCTTCGTCGTTGACGCCGACATTGCCAATGTGCGGGAAGGTGAAGGTGATGATCTGGCCGGCGTAGGAGGGATCGGTGAGGATCTCCTGGTAACCGGTCATGGCGGTGTTGAAGCAGACTTCCGCCGTCGCCTCGCCGGTGGCGCCGATGCCGATGCCCTCAATGACGGTGCCGTCGGCGAGCACCAGCAACGCCGTCGGTCGCGGCTCGGCCCAGGCGGCCGAGGCGGACAGTGAGGCGGGCGTGGTGGTGCCGGTCGTCATCGACATGGCTTCTCTTCTCATCCTGGTTCGACTAAATCAGATCGACTTGAACCGCCCGCCGGGCGGGCCGCGCGGCTGCCCCTTGCCCGTGGGCATCGGGAGAGGCGATCGCCTCGGCAGGGCACACCCTATCGACCGCTTCGACGGCTGGAGCCGTCGTCGGCGGGGCAATACCTAGGCTCGGCGCTCTGTACCGTCAACCCCGGCCGGGTGCGAGGAGCGGCGAAGCCGCACGGTCCGCGACCGACCGAATCCGCGCCCAACCAATGAAGAAGGATCATGCCATGTCTGTCCGCGAAGACCTCACCGAGGCGATGAAGGCCGCCATGAAGGCCGGCGAGAAGGAGCGGCTGTCGGTCATCCGCATGGTGAATGCGGCGATCAAGGACCGCGACATCGCCTCCCGCGATACCGGCCCGGGCAAGATCGGCGACGGCGAGATTGTCGAGCTGATGGCTAAGCTGGTCAAATCGCGCGAGGATTCGGTGAAGCTGTACGAGCAGGGCGGCCGGCCGGAGCTGGCGGCTGGCGAACGGGCCGAGATCGACGTCATCCGTGAGTTCATGCCGAAACAGATGGAGCCGGACGAGACTGAGGCCGCCATCCGCGCCGTCGTCGCCGAGTTAGGTGCTGCCGGCATGAAGGATATGGGCCGCGTCATCGCAGCGCTGAAGGAGCGTTACGCCGGCCGGATGGACTTCGGCAAGGCGAGTGGCGTGGTGAAGGCGGTGCTGACGGCGGGGTGAGTGGCGACGGCGGTTTTCCGCCGGCAATTCGCCCCGGCGGGGCGAATTGAGCCGCGAACGCGCCGAGTTTGGGCGAGGCGCCGGGCCGGATGCGGTGCCTCCCGGTCTGTGGCCTATTCCGCCGCTTCCGGCTTGCGCTTCTGCTGCCGCTTCAAGGCATGCGTCATGTAGGAGCGCAAGACCGCGTTGATGCGCTTCTGGTAGCCCGGACCGCCCTTCTTGAAGAAGGACAAGACGTCGTCGTCGAGGCGGATGGAGATCGGCGTCTTGCCGCCGGGGATGACGAGAACGGCATTCGACCAGTCGGGATCCGGGATGTCGGCGTCCGGATCTTCTGCGATGGCGCGTTCGAGGTCTTCCTCGGTCATCGCGTCAACGCGCGCCCAGTCGGTCTGGCCCTTCAGCTCGCCGGTCGCGAGTTTGCTACGGATCTCCTCGATCGTATAGCGCACGATACGTTCTTCGCTCATTGTCTCTCGCTCTTCGCGCCGAAATGATCCGCACTACGCCTTCGCGTCGGGTGTAGACCACCGTCACGAAATGTCCATCAAGCAGGCCTGTCGCTTTGCGACGAATCTCGCTCGGATGCTTAGCGGGCAAATCAACTCGCAGCCCATAGAAGATCTCTGTGGCGTCAGCGAAATCGATGTGATGCTTCTCGATATTGGATTTCCGCTTGTTCTCGTCCCACTCGAAGCTGGAAGCATCGAGTGGTGCATTGTTCTGGTCGCTCATGCGGCCTCCTCGCGGAGCGCGCGCCTGCTATGTGGCGCACCTTACGCTGCTAAATATCTGAGTCATCACGCGTATCCTTCGCCCAATTTGAGTTGGTGAGAACAGTATCTTGTTTGCCCGCGTCTACGGGAAGCATTTCGTATATACGATCGCCCATACAAAATCAATCCCGCCGACTGATCCACAGCCGCACCTGTCATTCGCCGCTGTGCCGGCTATACTCCCCCCATGAAATTCCCGCCCAACCTGCTTGATGAGATCCGTGCCCGCCTGTCCGTTTCCGAGGTGGTGGGAAAACGCGTGCGCCTCAGGCGCCAGGGACGCGAGTTCGCCGGCCTGTCGCCGTTCAATCCGGAGAAGACGCCAAGCTTTTTCGTCAACGATCAGAAGGGCTTCTATCACTGCTTTTCGTCTGGCAAGCATGGCGACATCTTCCGGTTTCTCATGGAGACGGAAGGCCTGTCGTTCCCGGAAGCGGTGGAGCGGCTGGCCAGCGAGGCCGGCGTCAGCCTGCCGAAGCCGGATGCCTACGAGGAAGCGCGCGAGAAGGAACGGGCGACAATCGCCGACATCTGCGAGATGGCGGCTGGGTTCTTCCAGGATTGCCTGAAGCTGACCGAGGGGCAGGCGGCGCGCGCCTATGCCGAGCGGCGCAAGCTGACGCGCGACACCATCCGCGAGTTCCGCATCGGCTATGCGCCCGGAACCCGCGACGCCTTGAAGCGGCATCTGGTTGGCAAGGGCGTCGACGAAGCCGCGATGATCGAGGCGGGGCTGATCATCCAGCCCGACGACGGCCGCCCGTCGTACGACCGCTTCCGCAACCGGCTGATGATCCCGATCGAGGACGAGCGCGGCCGGGTCGTCGCCTTCGGTGGCCGCGCGCTCTCGCCCGAAGACCAGCCGAAGTACCTCAATTCGCCGGAAACCGAATTATTCCACAAGGGTTCGATGCTGTTCAACGCGCACCGCGCCCGGGCGGCGGCCCATGATGCCGGCTCGGTCACCGTCGTCGAAGGCTATCTCGATGCCATCGCCGTCTACCAGGCCGGGGTGAAGTCGGTGGTCGCGGCGCTCGGTACCGCCTTCACCGAAGATCATATGACGCGCCTGTGGCGCTATGCGGCCGAACCGACCATCTGTTTCGACGGCGACAAGGCCGGCATGCGCGCCGCCAATCGGGCGGTCGACCGCATCCTGCCGCTGCTGAAATCCGGCTATTCCTTCAATTTCGCCTTTCTGCCCGACGGCAAGGACCCGGACGAACTGATCCAGTCGGGCGGCAAGGCGGCCTTTCTCGCCGAAATCGCCCGCGCCGTGCCGCTGGCCGAAGTGCTCTGGTTGCGCGAGACGGGCGAAGCGTCGCTCGATACGCCGGAGCGCAAGGCGGCGTTGGAAAAGCGCCTCGAGGATCTGACTGGCGAGATCAAGGACGCGCGGGTGCAGCGCATCTACCGGCTGCGCTACCGGCTCAGGTTGTCGCAGCTGTTCTGGGACAGCGAGCGCGGCCCGAAAGGCGGACGGTCGGGCGCGCGCCAGGCGAAGCAATACGAGGCCCTCCTCGGCGACTACAAGCTGGCGAGCCCCAGGCTTTCCATCGAGCGCATCCTGTTGGGGCTGACCGTCGAATATCCGGAGCTTCTCGACAAATATTACGAACATCTCCTGGAGCAGGTGGTGTTCCTGCCGGATGCGCACCACAAGTTCCTGCGCGAACTCTACCGCATCGTCATCGAGGCGGATGGTGGACAGATCGCCGACATCTACGGCCAGATCGATCCTGGCTATTATATGGTCTACGACGAGGTCTACGGCATCGAACGGGTGAAGGACGGGCGTTACGCCTACGCTTGGGGCCACAAGCTCAGGGAGCGGGTCCCGGTGTTGACCTTCAAGCCACCGATGGAGTTCATCGAAGACTACTTCGTCCAGCACGTCGATTGGCTGCTCTTGGGCCAGACCGAGGTCGAACTCGAGCAGGAGTTCTCGACCATTGCCGATGACATCTCCGAGGCGGAGCAGTCGCGGCTCATCACTTTGAAGATCGAGCTGATGCGCCGGCACGAGGAATATGTCCGCCGCGACGCCGAACTGGCCGACCGGGCCCGCGCCATCCGTCAGGCCTACGGACTGGAGGCGGTGGTCCGGGATTGGCGGCAGTTCTTCGTCGTCTATCGCGGCGGCCCGGCAACGGCTGATGACGTTGCCGCCGACGCCGAAGTCGTTGAGGCGTCGGACGAGTGAAGGGATTTCGGCCGGCATGGTGGACCGGACAAACCCTGCGCTCTGAGGTGCGAGGCTCGGCTGTTGCCTCACGCCTTTGGCCACGAAGGTCTCCGAGTTCACGGCCCTGAGCATTGCCGGTGAACGAGCTGTGGATGGAGATTCCTTGCCCCTTGATGCGAATCACTCTTGCGGTTTTTGATTCGCTCATTAGATAACCTCCCTCTGGCTGCCGCGTCCGACAGCGCGGACGGTTGGTCGTTGCCCGCAGGGCAGGTCTGAAAAGGGGCTGAATCTGGCGTCGAGCCAGGGTTAAGCCCCGGTTAAGTCTCGTGTGTTGAATTGATTCCCTGCCGCGGCGGTGTGGTCGCGCACCAGGGGCTCGAATGGGCGCGCGAGTCCGTTGTCGGTCGATTGAGCGATCGCGGGCAACAGACGCCCAACATCGTGGATCGGCCGGATCGGCGGATTGAACGGCTGTTGGCAATCGGGGGAGTGTTTGCCGTGCCTCGATTGAAACCGTCTCTTCCCCGTGGTCGATGGACCGATCGGGGCGCCACCAGGGATCAAGCAGGTCGAATGAAGATCGAAACGACAGCGATACGCGCGACAGTCGAGCGTCGCCGCAGCGATCCTCCGCCCGACGCGGGGCGGCACGGGTAAGGCTGAGCCTCACCCTTCGAAGCTATCGATGCGCCCCTGTCCGCCGCCAAACTTCAGATCGCGGCACTGGCGGCAGATCCCGACGGAAGAAGTTACATCATTCAGGAGGCAAGGTTCATGGCGACCAAGGCTGCCGAGCAGGAAGAAGTGGAAGTCCAATCCGCCGAAACGCAGGACGGGCCGCTTCTCGATCTCTCGGATGCCGCTGTCAAGCGGATGATCAAGCTCGCCAAGAAGCGCGGGTTCGTCACCTATGACGAGCTGAACGAAGTGCTTCCGTCCGACCAGAATTCGTCCGACCAGATAGAGGACATCTACGCGATGCTCAACGAAATGGGCATCAATGTCGTCGAGACCGACGAGGGCGAAGAGAATCCGGAGAACGCCGAGAGTGCCGCCGGCGGGGCCGAAGAAGAAGTCGAAGGTGGCGATCTGGTCGAGGCGACCACGACCGCACCGGTGAAGTCGTCAGGCACCCGCGAGCCGACCGACCGCACCGACGATCCGGTGCGCATGTATCTGCGCGAGATGGGCTCGGTCGAGCTTCTGTCGCGCGAGGGCGAAATCGCCATCGCCAAGCGGATCGAGGCCGGCCGCGAGGCGATGATCGCGGGGCTCTGCGAAAGCCCGCTGACGTTTCAGGCGATCATCATCTGGCGGGACGAACTGAACGACGGCAAGATCCTGCTGCGCGACATCATCGATCTCGAAGCGACCTACGCCGGTCCGGACGGCAAGGCGCCGGTCGGCGGCCCGCCGATGGTGCCGATCGATGCCGTCGGCGAACCGGCGCTCGAGGGCGAGGATCTGCCCGAGGCGGAACTCGCCGAAGAGGGCGAGGACGACATGGAGGGCAACGTCTCCCTGTCCGCCATGGAAGCCGAGTTGAAGCCGAAGGTGCTGGAAACCTTCGACCGCGTCGCCGAGGACTACAAGAAGCTGCGCCGGCTGCAGGACCAGTTGGTCGAAGGCCGCATGAAGAATGAGACGCTGTCGCCCAGCCAGGAGCGTCGCTACAAGAAGCTCAAGGAAGACCTCATCACCGAGGTGAAGTCGCTCTCCCTCAATCAGGCGCGCATCGATGCCCTGGTCGAGCAGCTCTACGACATCAACAAGCGACTGATCGGGCTGGAAGGCCGGCTCCTCCGTCTGGCCGAATCGCACAAGGTGGGGCGCGACGACTTCCTGAAAAACTACCAGGGCTCGGAACTCGATCCGCACTGGCTGCGACGCGTCGCCAACCTCGGCACGCGCGGCTGGAAGGATTTCGTCAAGCACGACACCGACATGATCAAGGAGCTCCGACAGGAGATCCAGACGCTGGCGACCGAGACCGGGCTCGAGATCATCGAGTTCCGCCGCATCGTCCACATGGTACAGAAGGGCGAGCGCGAAGCCCGTCAGGCGAAGAAGGAGATGGTGGAAGCCAACCTCCGTCTCGTCATTTCGATTGCCAAGAAATACACCAACCGCGGCCTGCAGTTCCTCGACCTGATCCAGGAAGGCAACATCGGCCTGATGAAGGCGGTCGACAAGTTCGAGTACCGCCGCGGCTACAAGTTCTCCACCTACGCCACCTGGTGGATTCGTCAGGCGATCACCCGTTCGATCGCCGATCAGGCGCGCACCATCCGTATTCCCGTGCATATGATCGAGACGATCAACAAGATCGTGCGCACCTCGCGCCAGATGCTGCATGAGATCGGCCGCGAGCCGACGCCGGAAGAGCTTGCCGAAAAGCTTGGCATGCCCTTGGAGAAGGTCCGCAAGGTCTTGAAGATCGCCAAGGAGCCGATCTCCCTCGAGACCCCGATCGGCGACGAGGAGGATTCACATCTCGGCGACTTCATCGAGGACAAGAATGCCATCCTGCCGATCGATGCGGCGATCCAGTCGAACCTGCGTGAGACGACGACGCGGGTGCTTGCCTCGCTGACACCGCGCGAAGAACGCGTGCTGCGCATGCGCTTCGGCATAGGCATGAACACCGACCATACGCTGGAAGAGGTCGGCCAGCAGTTCTCGGTCACCCGCGAGCGCATCCGCCAGATCGAGGCGAAGGCGCTGAGGAAGCTGAAGCATCCGTCGAGGAGCCGGAAACTCCGTTCCTTTCTGGACAACTGATTAGCGTTTGAGACCGTTCGGCGGCCGGGCAGGCGATGTCTGCCCGGCTTTTTTGCGCGCCGACGAAGGCTTGGGGCACGGCATCCGATCGCGCCGATGTCGGCCGTTCGAATTGCCGTGCCGCCGTGGTATAGTTTCCTCATGAACACGCCCCGCTTCCAACGCCCCGACGGTTTCGCCGTTCGCCTGTTTCGGGTGAGCGATCTCGAGCGCATGGTCGAAGCGGGCGTCATCGGCGCCGACGAGCGGCTGGAGTTGATCGGCGGTGAGGTCAGGCAGATGTCTCCGAAAGGCGCCCGGCACGAATGGCTGAAAATCGGTCTCAACCAGTATTTCGGCAAGAAGTGCCCGGAAAACGCTGTTTTCGCGACTGAACCGGGCTGGCATGTCGACGAATTCACCTATCTTGAGCCGGATTTCCTGTTCTTCTCGGCGTCTCTGCGCATCGAGGAGGTCAAGCCGGCGGACGCGCTCCTGGTGATCGAGATTGCGGATACGTCACTCAGCTTCGATCTCGGACTGAAGGCGGCGCTGTATGCGCGACTTGGGGTCCGGGAATACTGGGTGATCGATGCGGCCAAGCGCGAGACCCATGTACACTTGATGCCCAAGCCGGACGGTTACGGCGAGTTGCGCGCCTACGACGAGGCGATCCGCCTGGAGCCCAGCCTGATGCAACGGCTCCCCGTTCTTTTGGCCGACATCCCGCGTTGAGCCGGCCGCCGCCTTCCCTTCACCCTGCCGTCTGGCAGACGTCGATCCATTCCGCCCCGACGAGCGCCGCCAGCCGGTCGGGCGCGATGCGGATGGCGGCATTGATGGCGCCGGCGGCCGGCAGCACCTCCGCGAAGGCCTTCAGAGACACGTCGCAATAGACGGGGAGCGGCGTCGCCAGGCCGAACGGGCAGACGCCGCCGATCGGATGGCCGGTCACCTCGGCGACAACGTCCGCCTCGAGCATGCGCGCCTTTCCCCCGAACGCATCCTTGGCCTTGCGGTTGTCGAGCCGGGCATCGCCGCGGGCGACGAGGAGGACGATGCGCTCGCCGATCTTCAATGTCAGCGTCTTGGCAATCTGCGCCGGTTCGACCTGGTGCGCCTCGGCGGCGAGCGCGACGGTGGCGGTTGATGAGGCGAGTTCGATGATCTCGATGTCGGGCGCCTTTTCGGCGAAGAAGGCGCGAACGCTGGCAAGACTCATCGGCTGATCCTCGGTATGGGCAGGGGCGCCGACGATTCCACGCCCGGGGCGGAAAAGGCAACCGGGGGCGGCGCCTATCAGGGGGGCGGCGATGAGCGATCTGTGCTAACACTGCGTTCAGTCAATCCTTCGAGTCCTTGCCATGTCATTCCTGAAACGTCTCTTCGGTCTCTCCTCGTCCTCCGCCGCGCCCTCGCCCCAGGGCCCGAAGCAGGAATACAGCGGCTACGAAATCGAGGCGACGCCAACGAAGGTGGGGCACGAATTCCAGATTCAGGGCATCATCCGCGAACTGGAAGGCGAGAAGCGCGAGCATCATTTCATCCGCGCCGACAAGATTGCCGGGCATGATGAGGCGATCGAGTTCATCTTCCGCAAGGGCAAGCAGATCATCGACCAGATGGGCCCGAGGATGTTCAGCTGAGGCGCTCGCCAGGCGCCACACTGCAACGAACGGGCGGAACGGAACCGCCTCCACGCCACAATGATTGAAATTCGGCCGTGGCCATGCTGAGGTCGCGACAGAGTGCGATGGAGGGCGGGCGCGATGACGGTCCCAGGTGATGATCTCGGCCGGTTCGGGCGCCGCGCGGCGCTGATCGTGGCGCTGGCGGTCGGCCAAACCTATGGGCTGGTGCTGTTCGCCACCACCTGGGCGGAGGGAGCGCTCGGCTGGGCCTTCGTCGCTACCACCGAACTTCATATTGTGACGATCGCTCTCGTGGCGGCGCTGGTCTTCGGCTTCGTCACCCGGCGACGGCGACTGACAAACGTTGTCGGCGTCGCCGTGGCGGGGGTCCTCAGCGTCGTGGCCGGGCGGATCGCAGCTTCTTTCGTTCTGTTCGCCGTGACCGGAGCCATTGCACTCACCAAGCGGCCCGACGCCGTCGGCGAGTATCTGGCCATCCTGGTACCCGGTTCGCTCGGCTTTGCGCTCGTCACCGCCGTGCTGACGCTCTTCGTGCCCGAAGCGCTCGGCGTCGCCTCGGGCCTCGCCATTCTCGGCATCCTGCGCGGCCGCTTCGCCGAACTGCGCGGCGAACCGGCCTGAGGCTCAGGCGTCAACCACGCTCACCGCCATGGTGAAGGCCGCTTCGGCGCCGGGAGCAAGCGTGATCGAACCCGGCTTCTCGTCAAGCGGACCGGCGAAATCGATCGGGCTAGCATAGCCCTGCCACGGCTCGATGCACAGGAAGGGCGAGCCGCCGGGCTTCGCCCAGATGCCGAGGTGCGGCATGCCGTGAAAATCGAGCTTGAGCGAGGTGCCCTTGCCGTTTGTGGCGCCGAACCGGACGCTGCGGCTCTTGGGCGAGAGGTAGAGGAGGGCATCGCCGTCGAACAGGTCGTCGGGAAGCGCGAGGCGGCGATCGACGATGCGGTTGACGGTTTCCTCGTAGATAACGAGCCCGGCCTTATCGATGCGGTGGCACGGCGAGGGCTCGTCCGCTTCGAATTCGACCACCTGCTCGGCCCGCGCGCCGGCTCCCGGCAACGGCCACAGGAAGGCGGGGTGATAGCCGAAGGCGACGGGGATCGGCTTGTCGTCGATATTCTCGACGCGGCCGGTGGTCGTCAGCGTGGTGCCGGCGACGGAGAAGTCGATGTCGAGGCGGAAGCGATAGGGATAGGCGGCCAGGGTCGCCTCGTTGGCCTCGAGCCGGAAGGTGACGGCGTTCGGCGAGGCGCTGGCGACGGCGAACCGGCTCCTGCGGGCAAACCCGTGCCTCGGCAGGGAGTAGACACGCCCATCGACCTCGTAGCGTTCGTCCTTCAGCGCGCCGACGATCGGAAACAGGATCGGCGCCCGGCTCGCCCACCATTTGGAATCGCCGTGCCACAGGAGATCGCGGCCGTCGGCGGTGCGAATCCGCATGAGTTCGGCGCCGTTTGCCGAGATCTCGGCGGCAAGGCCGGCCGATGCGATGGAAACGAGATCGGAATCGATGTTTGCCATGGTTGGATCCGCTGATGTCAGGCAGCTGGCTCGGCGAGAACCGGGCGCGGGCGGCCAGCGTCGTCGATGGCGACGAAGGTGAAGGTCGCCTCGGTTACTTTTTCCCGGGCGTTGGTCAGAAAGCGTCGGGCCCAGGCCTCGATATGCAGGCGGAACGAGGTGCGGCCGATCCTCTCAACGTTGGTATAGACGCATAGCACGTCGCCGACCTTGACCGGCCTTAAGAATGTCATGGCATCGATCGCCACGGTGACGACGCGCCCGCGCGCCAGTTCGTAGCCGCGGATGCCGCCGGCCAGATCCATCTGTGCCAGCACCCAGCCGCCGAAAATGTCGCCGTTGGCATTGGTGTCCGCCGGCATGGCGAGGGTCCTGACGGTCAATTCGCCGTGCGGGGCATCCGGTTCGGGGGCGGTGACGGGATCGGACATCGGGCCTCGGATCTCAGGCGGTTGCGGGACGAGGAGGACTATAGCCCGCCGTCCGGCAGCGGCAAGCCGGCTTGGCGCGGAAGCTGATCGCCGCCCAGAGAGGCAGACGTGAGGCCGATTTGGTTGCGCGTATAGGCGTTGGCTCGCTGTGGACGAAATTGCAACAGTAGACTTACCTATAAACAAATCGACAGGACAACTGGTGGTTAGAGTTGAATCCGCCACTTCAGACTGCAGTATCACCTTGGCTCTTGCAGTTTCGCCGGCTTACCCCCGGCCGGGAGAGTGCGATGAAGTCGAAATTGGAGTTGCTAGAATTCGACCTTCGGAAGGAATACCGCGAGGCCCTTAATGCAAACTGCCGTCGCATTAATCCGTTCTTAACTGCGGCGAGACATATTCTGAATGTCTGTAATTGATGCTTTCGCTATCAACTTCTGGGACGTATATGGCGTCGGCCGAGTTCCTGCACGCGGCGGTCCGCGCAGTCACGCCCGAGCTTCCCGCGACAATCCGGTTCGAAAGGAAACGCCATGTGGCCCTTCTCGTCGTCAGCCGCCCAATATGTACTCGACGCCATCTCGCGCTCTCAGGCGGTCATTGAGTTCCGGCCCGACGGGACGATCATGACGGCGAATGCCAACTTCTTGAACGCGCTCGGCTATAAGCTCGATGAGATTGTGGGCAAGCACCATTCGATGTTCGTCGAGCCGACCTATGCCAAGAGTCGCGAATACGAGCAGTTTTGGACTGCGCTCAGAAGCGGGACGTTCCAGGCGGCCGAGTTCAAGCGCATCGGCAAGGGCGGGCGAGAGATCTGGATCCAGGCGTCCTATAACCCGGTGACAGTCGGCGGTAAGGTCGTCAAAGTCGTCAAGTTTGCCACGGACATCACCAGCCAGAAACTGCGCGCGGCCGAGTTCGAAAGCCAGATCGGTGCCATCAACAAGTCGCAGGCGGTCATTGAATTCGATCTCACTGGCCAGATCCTCGACGCCAACGCCAATTTCCTCAGCGCCGTCGGCTATCGTCTCGACGAGATCAAGGGCAAGCACCATTCGATGTTCTGCGATCCGGCTTTTGCGCGCAGCCCTGAATACGGCCGCTTCTGGGACGACTTGCGCGCCGGGCGTTTCCAGGCTGGCGAATTCAAACGGATCAGCAAAGCTGGCAAGGACATCTGGCTGCAGGCGTCCTACAACCCGATCAACGACATGAACGGCAAGACCGTCAAGGTCGTCAAGTTCGCCGCCGACATCACCGCGGCCGTCGTCGAGCGGCAGCGTCGCGTCGCGGCGCAGAAGGACATCATCGGGGATCTGGAAGAGATCGCACGTCTGATGGACACGGCAAAAGGATTGGTAGAGGCCGGGTCGTCGGAATCGCAGCGCACCTCCGGCAACGTGCAGGCGGTCGCCTCGGGTTCGGAAGAGCTTGCCGCCTCGGTTGCCGAGATCAGCCGTCAGGTGTCGCATGCGCTCGCCATCACCGAGGATGCGGTGAAACAGGCCGAGCACACCAATGCCGTCGTCTCCGGGTTGGCCGCCGCCGCCCAGAAGATCGGCCAGGTGGTCGAGATGATCTCGAACATCGCCGGCCAGACCAATCTTCTGGCGCTCAACGCCACCATTGAGGCGGCGCGCGCCGGCGAGATGGGCAAGGGGTTCGCGGTCGTCGCCGCCGAAGTGAAGCAACTTGCAGATCAGACCGCCAAGGCGACGGCTGATATCGGCGCGCAGATCACCTCGGTGCAAAACACGACGACGGAAGCGGTGCAGGCGATTTCGTCGATCTCGAACACGATCGGTCGCATCAATGAGATCTCGTCCTCCATCGCCACGGCAGTCGAGGAACAGTCGTCGGTGACGCGCGACATGTCCGGCAACATGCAGCAGGCGGCGCGCGGCGTCGAAACCGTGTCGTCCAGCATGGCGGAAATTGCCCATTCCGCCGGGCAGGTCGATGCCGCGGCGCGGCGCGTGCGCGATACGGCCCGAGCCATCGCTTGAGGCTACATATCAAACGCATCGTGGAGACCCCGGGGCCTGTCGGCACCGGGGTCTTTTCCGTTTGGCTGCCGGCAGCTCAGGCCGCCGCCGTCTCGCTCGCCTTGCCGTTCGGGCGAAGGCCGAGCATGTGGCAGACGGCGTAGACGAGTTCGGCCCGGTTCATGGTGTAGAAGTGGAAGTCGCGGTAGCCGCGCTTGACGAGATCGAACACCTGCTCGGCGCAGACTGTGGTTGCGACCAGCTGGCGGGTCCTCTCGTCGTCTTCCAGGCCCTCGAAGCGTTCGGCGAGCGTCCTGGGCACGCTGGCGCCGGCTTTGGCGGCGAACGCCGCAGTGCGGGTGAAATCCCAGATCGGCACGATGCCGGGAACGATGGGAATCGCGATGCCGGCAGCGCGCACCCTGTCGACGTAGCGCTCGAACAGGTCGTTGTCGAAGAAGAACTGGGTGATGGCCCGGCTGGCGCCGGCCTCGACCTTCTGCCTCAGCAACGCGATGTCGGCCGGTAGATCGGGGCTCTCGGGATGCTTTTCCGGATAGGCGGAGACGGAGATCTCGAAGTCGCCGAGTGCGCGGATGCCGCGGATGAGATCGGGCGTCGAGGCGTAGCCGTCCGGGTGCGGCTGGTACCTCTGGCCGAGGCCGGCCACGGGATCGCCGCGAAGTGCGACGATGTGGCGGATGCCGGCTTCGCCGTAGCCGCGCACCACGGCATCGACCTCCGCGCAGCTGGCATCGACGCAGGTCAGATGCGCGGCCGGCTTCAGCCGCGTTTCGCGCACGATGCGGGCGACGGTCGCGTGTGTGCGCTCGCGGGTCGACCCGCCGGCGCCATAGGTAACCGAGACGAAGTCCGGATCGAGCGGGGCGAGCCGGTCGATCGCCGTCCACAGCGCCTCTTCCATCTTCTCCGTCTTCGGCGGGAAGAACTCGAAGGAGACGCGGATGCGCGAGGTACTGGCCGCCGGCTGGGGACTCGTCGACTGGGAACTGGCGGTCATGCCTGGAACTCCTTCGGCGTCTGCGTGCGGGCGAGGGTGAAGCGCTGGTCCTTGGCGAGCCACAGGGTGACGCCGAGCTTCTGTGAGCCGGGGCTCGGCACGTCGCGGATGGTCACGTGGTCGAGGCCGGCGGCGGCCAGCGCGCGGGCGATTTCGCCATGGGAAAAGCCGAGGCGGCGGTGGGCGTGCTCGTCCCTGAGCCGCTCGACGGCGTGGGGCGCGAGATCGGTGATCAGCATGCGGCCGCCGGGGCGCAGCACGCGTGCCGCCTCGCGGATCGCGCGGGCTGGATCGTCGAGATAGTGCAGCACCTGGTGGATGGTGATCAGGTCGAAACTGTCCCGCGGCAGCGCCAAGGAATAGATGTCGCCCTGGCGGATCTGCACGTTGCCGATGTTGGCGCGGTCGAGTTCGGCCCGCGCGATCGCCAACATCGCATGGCTCTGGTCGACGCCGACGGCACGGGCGAACAGCCCGTCGAGGAGGGCGATGACGCGGCCGGTGCCGGTGCCGATGTCGAGGAGTGCATCGAATGGCGTGCCTCCAACGAGGTCGAGCATGGCGGCCTCGACTGCGGCCTCCTCCACCTGCAGCGAGCGGATGTCGTTCCAGGCATGGGCGTTCTTGGCG
>JARLIT010000129.1 GCA_031291575.1 Ancalomicrobiaceae bacterium | reverse complement strand
GTCGCGCTGTTGTTCCGGACTAGGTCTGCTTGTTTGTGCAATTTCGCACGGATGCGAAGACGCTGCACAGCGAAGCCCAGTGGTGCCGGGAGGTGAAACATGAAGATCGTAACAGCCCTCGCCGCCATAGTCCTGGTCGCCGGCAGCGTGTCCGCCGCCGATGCCCGCCCGATCCGCATCGGCAACGTAGGTCACGTACAGAAATCCGGGCCACAGTTCCATCCTGGCTTCCAAGGACCAAGCTTCCACGGTCCGCGATACGGCTACCGCGGCTTCCACGGCTATCGGCACTACTCCGGCGGACCCTATATCGGCGGCCCCTACGTCGGTGGGCCTTACTACTCGGACGACGATGACTGCGCACCCAGCCCGCTGTGGGTTCTGCGACACCACCATCGCTCTCCGCTCGGAGTGTTCGACGGGATCCTGCGCTCCATCTGCTGAGCCGACCGGGGGAGGGTCACATCGAACGAAAACGGCCGGGATCCTGTCCCGGCCGCGCTGGTTGTGTTGCTGGTCGCTCAGCCGCGCGTCAGCGGCTTGTAGCGGATCCTGTGCGGCTGGGTGGCATCCTGGCCGAGGCGGCGCTTCTTGTCTTCCTCGTAATCCTGGAAGTTGCCCTCGAACCATTCGACATGGCTGTCGTCCTCGAACGCCAGGATGTGGGTGGCGAGACGGTCGAGGAACCAGCGATCATGCGAGATGACCACGGCGCAGCCGGCGTAGTCCTCGAGCGCCTCTTCGAGCGCGCGCAATGTTTCAACGTCGAGGTCGTTGGTCGGTTCGTCGAGGAGGAGGAGATTTGCACCCTCCTTCAGCATTTTTGCTAGATGCACGCGGTTGCGTTCGCCGCCCGACAGCATGCCGATCTTCTTCTGCTGGTCGCCGCCCTTGAAGTTGAAGGCGCCGCAGTAGGCCCGGGAGTTCATCTCGCGCTTGTTGCCGAGGTAGAACACCTCGGCCCCGCCGGAGATTTCCTCCCAGACGGTCTTCTTGGCATCGAGTGCGTCGCGCGACTGGTCGACGTAGCCAAGCTTGACCGCTTCGGCGATGGTGATCTTGCCTGCGTCTGGCGTCTCCTGGCCGGTGATCATGCGGAACAGCGTGGTCTTGCCGGCGCCGTTCGGGCCGATGACGCCGACGATGCCGCCCGGCGGCAATTTGAAGGTCAAATTGTCGATCAAGAGCCGGTCGCCGAAGGATTTCGACAGGCCGTCGAAGGCGATCACGTTCTTGCCCAGTGGTTCGGCGACGGGGATGATGATCTGCGTCGGCGTGATGACCTTGTCGTTCGCCTTGGCGACCAGATCCTCGTAGCGCTGGATGCGCGCCTTGGATTTCGCCTGACGGGCTTTCGGCGAGGCGGCGATCCACTCCTGCTCCATCTTGAGCTGCCGCATGCGGTTCTCTTCGTCGCGGCTTTCCTGGATCAGGCGCTTCTGCTTCTGTTCGAGCCAGGCCGAATAGTTCCCCTCGTAGGGGATGCCGCGACCGCGATCGAGTTCGAGGATCCATGAGGTGACATTGTCGAGGAAGTAGCGATCATGGGTGACGATCAGCACGGCGCCCTTGTAGTCGCGCAGGTGCGTTTCCAGCCACTGCACGCTTTCGGCGTCGAGATGGTTGGTCGGCTCGTCGAGGAGGAGCAGGTCCGGCTCGGACAGCAGCAGCTGGCAGAGCGCGACGCGGCGACGCTCGCCGCCCGACAATTTGGTGACGTCGGCGTCCGCCGGCGGACAGCGCAGCGCGTCCATCGCCATTTCGACCTTGCTGTCGATGTCCCACAGACCGTGCGCGTCGATCTGATCCTGCAGCTTGGTCATCTCCTCCATCAATTCGTCGGAGTAGTCTTCAGCGATCAGGTGGCCGATTTCGTTGTAGCGGTGGACCAGGTCGGTCTTGTCTTTGACGCCGAGCATGACGTTGCCGAGGACATCGAGGCTGGGGTCGAGTGGCGGCTCCTGATGCAGATAGCCGACCGTCGCGCCCTTGGCGGCCCAGGCCTCGCCGGTGAATTCCTTGTCGATCCCGGCCATGATCTTCATCAGCGTCGACTTGCCCGAGCCGTTGACGCCGAGGATGCCGATCTTGGCATCGGGGAAGAACTGCAGGTGGATGTTCTCGAGGACCTTCTTGCCGCCGGGATAGGCCTTGGTCAGGCCGTGCATGTAATAGATGTATTCGTACTGAGCCATCGTGGCCTCGCCGCCCTGTCGTCCGGATTGGGGGAAATTTGTGCGCGCGCCCTGGGCGCGCCTGCTCGGCGCCTATGTAGCGATTGCGTGGGCTGGGGGCAATGGTGCGTGCGGCGACAGAGGCCGGCCGGGCCGGGACTGGGCCCACCGCCTGGCGGTTCATCGCGCTGCCACCCGAGTCGATTGCCGACCGGAAACTCCCCCCGTGTTCTGCCGGAAGGGAAAGCGGCACGACCTATGCATAGTTGCAACACCGGCCGGGCAAAGCGCCCGACTGCCGCAGGAATAATCAAGCCCTGGCGCCGGTGCCATGGATTCGGCGCGTGCCGCGTGTATGGCTATCGGGATCGAGTCGTCGTTGCCCGCGACCTTCCGGTCCGCGCTACGGGTCCGGCTGGTGCCGGGAGGAATTGAATTTCATGTCACGTCGTTTTCTGCGGTCCGGCATTGGCGTATCGCTGGTCTCCCTGTTGTTTGGCATCTCGGGGACCGTGGTGCCTGCGCGCGCCGAAGTGCAGAAAGTGCTGTTCGTCTGCCTGAAGGGCAAGGCCAAGGAAATTTGCCCGCAGTTCCGTGCTTCGTTCAAGCCGCCGGACGGCTGGGTGGAGGACAAGATCGCCGGCGCCCGCCAGGGCCGTGTGGTGTGGGTGCCGAAGGGACGCAGCTTCGACAATGCGCCCAATGTCCTGAGCGCACTGGTGCAGATCGACAAGCAGAAGGTGCCGCTTTCCACCTTCGAGAGCCGCGAGATCGATGCCTTCAAGCAGAAGTTCGCCAATGCCGTGCAAACGCAGCTGCCGGCGATCGCCAACCCCCGCCTCGGTGGCACGGTGAAGGTGGCCAAACTCACCGCACCGACGCGCAAACCGCGGCCGATCCAGCTGATCGCCCAGTTCGTCGACAAGGATGCGGACGACTCACCCTTCGTCGTGCAGTTGACGCTTGATGCCCAAACTGAGGCGGCGCTCGCCGAGGCGCGTCCGAAATTCGACGCGATGATCAAAACTTACTGAGTGCGGGCCACCCGGCAGTCGAGCTAGGCCCGGATCTCCGTGCAGTCGGAGCGGCCGAAGCAATCGGTTTGGCCGGACTTTTGCGCATGTTCAGGCCGAACGCCGACGCCAACATGCCACGACTTTCTGGATTACAAACATTCCCGTCCGGAAATGGCTCGTCCATTTCCGGACTGCACGGTATCGCTGCGGCCGCCCCAATTCAGGGACGTTGCCGTGGTGCCCAGGGCCGGACGGCCCGGAGGCAATCACATCTGCCGATAGATGCGCACGAAGCGGGCGTCGTCACGATGGAATTCCCGCCGCGGAGCGAGCGAGAGTTCATCGAGTTCGTCGATCTTCTCGACCTTATCAAAGGTCAAGAAACGCCAGCCGGGCGCATCCGTCCCGGTAATCATGCCCTTCTCGTTACGTACGATAAAGCCCAGCAGGGCCTCGTTGCCGGAAATCGATAGACCGACCGCGTGCACTTCGACAACCTGACGGGTGCCGTCGCATTCGACCGCAAGACGATGACCTTCGGCTAGCGCTTTGCATGCCATATTTACGTACATGATCTCCTCCCATTCTATTTGTATTATTTCAGAGAATCATACACTTAATTATCTTGGTCCGACCACCGTTTGTTGCAATACGTAGTAGTGCGTGGGTGCCGACGGGCGACCTACGCTGGGGGCGAAATCGTCTTTCTCATGAACACTTCGTCAGTTCCGGGCACCACCAGATCCGGAATGATCCCGATCTCAACGAAGCCCACGCGCTCATAGAAGCGGCGGGCCGGCGAGTTCCAGCGCGACACGCAGAGCCAGAGATTGCGTTCGTCGCCCGAGATGTTGGCGCCCATCCAGTCGATGACGCCGCGGCCGATGCCCCGCCGGCGGGCGTCGGAGACCAGTCCGAGCATCTCCAGATAGGGGCCTTTCAGGAAGGGATGACGCACGATCACCGCGCCAAGCAGTTCGGCATCGGGCGTCATGACGGCGAAGCGATGGGCGCCCGGGTCGTCCTTGCGCAAGCGCTCCGCCATCACCTCCGCTGTTCGCCCCACCCGCTTCCACGGATCCATTCCGGCCAGCAGCGCACCGACCGTGTCGGCCAGCGGGGCGGCGGCGACGAGGCGGGCGATCACCGTCGCCCGATCCTCGGGGGCCGTCAGGTCGTAGGTGTCCGAGGTGAAGGGGGCAGGCCGCGTCATCAGTTGATCCTCCCGCTCTGAGCAGGGGTGGCCGCCGGCAATTTTGCCGGTGCCGCCGTCGATGGCGGCTGGGACTTGGGCTGGGCGGCGGCCTTGTGCAGCCCCCAGGTGTCGTATTTGTCGGTGTCGCCGGGCCGTTCATTGTAGCAGGAGGCGGTGATCACCGGCCTGCCGGCGGCGAGCAGCTCGCTCACCGTGACGAAAGCATAGCCGCGGGCGCGCAATTCGCGGATCAGACGGGGCAGCGCCGAGCCCGTATGGTAGCCGCGGCCGTTGGCATGCGCCAGGATGATCGAGCCGGGCCGCACCTCGGGCAGCGTCGATTTCACGATCGCGTCGGCCGACATCAGCGGCGAGGCATCGTCGGTCGAGACGTCCCACTGGATTGCCAGCATGCCGGCGGCGTTGACCGCCTGCATGGAGGTCGGATTGCAGGCGCCGAAGGGGAAGCGGAACAGGCGGGGCCGCGGCATCGGCGCGTCGGCTGTCGCATCCGGGCGGCGGCACATCGACTGGCCAGCGACGGTGGAAAAGGCGGCGATCGGCGCCAGGATCTCGCGGCGGAGCTTCTCCGGATCGGCGAGACGGAGGTTGGCGTGGGTCCAGGTGTGGTTGCCGATCTCGAACGAACCATCCGCCGCCATCTCGCCGAAGCGGTCGGCATGGGTCAGAGCCCAGTGACCGCCGGCAAAGAAGGTGGCGGCAACGTGCTCGGCGCGGAGCGTGTCGAGGATCTCGCCGTCGTAGCCGGCCACCTCGTTGGGCGTCTCGCAGAGATCGAAGGTGAGCGCCACGAGTTTGCGGCCGGCCGGCAGTTCGACCCGGCGGATCGAGCCGGTGAGCTCCGGTGCCACCGGCGTGGCGGGAAGTCCGGCGTAATCCGGCACCGCCACATGCGCCTCCGGAACGTTCTTGTGCACCAGCTTTTCCTCCGGCCGCGACGGCAGCGGACAGAGGGCGGCGGTGTCGCGCGGCGGGGGCTCGCTCAGCGCATCCGGGCGGGTGCCCGGTGGTGCTGCAGGGCTTTCGGCCATGGCGATGGAGGGGAGCGCCAGGACCAGCGCGGCGAAGAGGGCGAAGCGGACCGAATCGATGCTCATGATCGTCAAATCTAGCCGGAAAGCGTGGGTATTCGGGGACGCCCTCAGGATTTTCCGTCGCCTGCCCGGCCTTTCGCACGGATTGCGCCGCGATCGGCCGATCAGGTACTGGCGTAGCGCAAATCAATCGTGAGGAGGGCATCACGTCGCCGCGAGCAGACGCGAAGAAACGGCGGGGCTTAACGGAGCCTTTGCCTTTTTCCGACAATTCTACGCATCATGAAGCGTGTGTATCTCGTCGCTCTCTCACTTGGCTCTCTGGCATTGATGCTTTCCGGCTGCAGCCTGTGGGGGTTCAGCGGGCCCTATCGAGCGCCCTGGCGGCACGAGGCCGAGGCGCAGTGTCTCGCTTCCGGGCGGCTCAAGGTCACCGCGGCGATCACCCCCTTGCCCGAACGCGACGGCGAGCGCGATTGCGGCGCCGATCACCCCTTCAAGGTGCAAGCGGTGTCGAACGGCATGGTGGACCTGTCCATGCCGGCGCTGCTCAATTGTCCGATGACGGTTGCCATGGACGACTGGCTGGAAAAGGTCGTGCAGCCCAATGCGGCGAGCTACATCGGTCAGCCGGTCGTAAAACTGAAGCTCCTCGGCTCCTACACCTGCCGCCATATCGCCGGCGTTTCGTCGATGTCGGAACACGCCTACATGAATGCCATCGACGTCGGTGGCTTTGTCTTTGCCGATGGGCGCGAAGTGCTCGTCGCCCGCGACTGGAACGGCGCCGATCCGATCTACCGGCAGTTTCTCAGGTCGGTCGGCGGTGAGAGTTGCACCGTCTTCAATACTGTGCTCGGGCCCGACTACAATTCCGATCACCACGATCACTTCCACCTCGACATGGCGGCGCGGCTGAAGACGCACCACCGCGTGTGCAAGGGTGGCCAGCTCTACGACGGACCGATGGCCTATGGCCTGCCGACGTTCACCGGTTCGGTGACGGAGCGCAACGAGGACGACGACGACTAGCCGTCCGGCCGCCCCCGACCAATTCACGTTCGACGATGCATGGCACCGAGCCCCGCTTCGTGCTAGACAGCGAACACGACCCGACCGCTCCGCTCTCCGCGCTCAACCGTGTCACGAAACGTTCCGACGATCGTCATATGAAGTTCAGATTGCCCCTCAAGCGTCCGCTCGGCGGCGGACGGAACTCGGCTTCGGCATCAGAACAGCCGCCGAAAGAGCGGAGACTGAAAACCTACATGCACCCCCGCCGGCTCGAGTTTAAGACGGATCCCGTCAAGTTCACTTACGCTACGGCCGATCAGCCGGTGCTGACCCGTGCCGTGATCAAGACGCTCGAGTTCGTTGGTGGCCAGCGCAAGCTGAAGAAGCGCTACCTCGAGGGGCGGGCGTCGCTGGCGCGCGGCGAGAGTTTCTTCGATATGGCCGTCAGGATGCTGGCGATCGACGTCATCTATGACCGCGTGCAGCTGGCCAAAGTGCCGAAGGACGGGCCGGTGCTGTTCGTCGCCAACCATCCTTTCGGCGTGCTCGACGGCGTCATCCTCACCTGGCTCGCCGCCAAGGCGCGCCCTGACGTGAAGGTGCTGGCGACCGGCGTCCTGTGCACGCTGCCGGAAACGCGCGAACAGCTGCTGCCCATCGATTTCGCCGAGACGCGCGAGGCGCAGGAGACAACGCTGAAGTCGCGGATCGCCGCGCAGAAATGGCTGCAGGCCAACCATGCGATCGGCATTTTCCCGGCTGGCGGCGTTTCGACGGCGGACAAGCCGCTCGAAGGTCCGGCGCTCGATCTGCCGTGGGCGCCGTTTACCGGCAAGTTGGCGATGGGCTCGAAGGCAACAGTGGTGCCGATCTATTTCGAGGGCCAAAACAGCCGTCTGTTCCAGATCGCTTCGCATATGTCGATGACGCTACGCTATTCGCTGTTGTTCCTGGAGACGGCCAAGCGCATGGGCAAGCGGATGGTAGTCCGCATCGGCGATCCCATTCCCTATTCCGAATGGTCAGCGATCAAGGAGCGCGAGCCGCTCGTCGCCGAATTCCGCCGCCGCACGTTCCAATTGGCTCCTTTGGGCGGCGGCGATTTGATGCGCGACGGTCAGTTGAAGATCTATGCGAAGCCGGCGCCGTTGCGCTCGCTCGGCTGAGCGCGGAACCCGCTCGCCGGCGCCTGCCGAACAGCGGCTCGCTGCCAATTTCGGCAGCCTCGATGCCGTCAGGCGAGAAGGCGCTTCCACGCTTCAATCAGTCGGATGCGGCCGGCGAGGCCGTTCAAGCCGCCGTTGATGCGCAGGGTCTCAGCGCGGGTGTCGTCGGCGTCGGCGTGAGCCAGACAGCCGAGCTCGACGTATTCTTCGGCCCCCATCCACAGCGCGATTTCCGGATCGTCGGCGAGATCGGGATCGCCGACGAGATCGCGGCCGATCGCCCTGCCGATGCGCAGGAAGGCGGCGCGGCCGGTCGAATTGAGCGCGCCGGCGCCGCGGTAGAGCCAGCCGTCGTCGGGCTCGGAATTGCCGAGTTCGGCAGCCTTCTTCGGATTGCCGAGGCCGTAGACCCGGTTGAACAGCGCGCGCCCTTTGTCGGACTTCGCCTGTTCGGCCAACCGTTCCGCCTCGTCGCGGCTAACCCGGGCCGAGGAACTGCTGCCCACCCCGAACACGCGCATGATGCCGGCGGCGGTGTAGTGCCCACTCTCGCGTAATTCCGTGCCGCCGCCGCATTCCCAGCTGATCTGGCCCCAGAAATGCGCGGCACGTAGCTTCGTGGCGAGACCATAGTGCGCCGCAACGGCCGGCCAGGCGGCAACCATGCCGCTGACGACTCCGTCCGATGCCGCGGGCCACTGCGAGCGAAGCGTTGCGACAGACACGTCCGGCAGCATGATCGGCTCCTTGCCAGCGGCGTCGCGCGGCTGAGGAGCGAGCCGTCGGCGATGTCGCGCGATTGACACGAGCATGCGATTGTAAGGGCAGAACCGGGCGCGGGAGCAAACCGAGGGTTTTTGCCCGCTGCCGTGGGCGCCAGCCGGACGCGATGCTGCCGTTTCCTGCCCCGCGTCGCACGGCCTGCAGCCCGGCCTTGCCAAGACCTTCTTGCTGCGCTGAAATTGCGCGCCTCGGACGAGGCCGACAGGAGATACGCATGCAGTACGTCAAGCTGGGCCGCACCGGCCTCGAGGTGTCGCGGATCTGCCTTGGCTGCATGTCCTACGGCGATCCGAGTTGGCGCAACTGGTCCTGGGTGAAGGATGCGGCCGACAGCCGCCCGTTCCTGAAACGCGCCCTCGATCTCGGCATCAATTTCTTCGATACGGCGGATGTCTATTCGCTCGGCGCGTCGGAGACGATCGTCGGCCGGGCACTCGCCGACTACGCCCGCCGCGCCGACGTGGTGATCGCCACGAAAGTGTTCAATCCAATGGCCGCGGGGCCGAACCGGCGCGGATTGTCCAGAAAGCATATCTTCGAGGCGATCGACGCCAGCCTGAAGCGGCTCGGCACCGACTATGTCGACCTCTACCAGATCCACCGCTTCGACCACGAGACGCCGATCGAGGAGACGCTGGAGGCCTTGAACGACGTGGTCCGGGCGGGCAAGGCGCTCTATCTTGGTGCGTCCTCGATGTGGGCGCGGCAGTTCGTGCGGATGGTGTTGACGCAGCGGGCGAGCGGCTGGGCCGAATTCGTCTCCATGCAGAATTTCTACAATCTCGTCTATCGCGAGGAGGAGCGGGAGATGATCCCGTTCTGTCAGGAGGAGGCCATCGGGCTCATCCCGTGGTCGCCGCTGGCGCGCGGCTTTCTGGCCGGAAATCGGCCCCGGCAGGGCGAAGCATCGCGGCGTGGCGGCGAGGATGAGGTGGCGCAGGGCTATTTCGGCTCGTTGCAGGACTATCGCATCAAGGCGCGGCTCGACGAACAGGCGGCAACGCTCGGGCTGAAGCCGACCGTGCTGGCGCTTGCCTGGGTCCTGTCGAAGCCGGGCGTTACCGCGCCGATCGTCGGAGCGACCAAACTCTCCCACCTCGACGACGCTGTTGCCGCCCTTGATGTCGCCCTCGATTCAGCGACCGTCGCAGCGCTCGAGGAACCGTATCAGCCGCGCGCCGTGCAGGGGCACAGGTGAGGCGCGGTTCCGCCGAGGCGACTAGTCCAGAGCCGCCATGCGGTCCTCGAGCTTGTGGCAATAGGCGGCGTGGACCGGCTTGAAGTCTTCCTGATAGTGACCGGCGATGAACTTCATTGCCGTCTTGCAGGTATCGCCGCCAGCGCGGGTATAGGCGCCGGAAAGATATTTCATGCCCCACTTCACGTTGGTGGCCGGTTCGACGAGCCCGGCCGCGCTGCCCTTGTAGCCGAGCGCCTTGGCGATCGAATAGCGCAGCTGGAACAGTCCGAGCTTGCCGTCGTCACCATGCTTGTCGGGCTTGAACTCGCTTTCGAGCGCGACGACGGCGAGCGCCAGGTTGGCCGGCACGTGGTCGGCGGCCGCCTCGTCGGCGATCAGCTTGCGGAGGTCGGCGCGAACGGCGATCGCCGGGACGCGCGGCGCCGGCGGTACCGGCAGTGTGGCGGGGGGCTGATCGAGCGAGGCAACCGTGTTGGTCTCGCCGGCGCCCGGCGTGGCGGGATCGGAAGCGATCGCCCGCCCGGCTGGATCGACGTGGGTCTCGACCGCTGCCAGCGCCAGTGGCGGATCGATGGCGGCAAGACGCTCCGGCGCGGGCGGGACCGGCGGCAGGATCGGATTTGCCGTCGCTTTCGCAAGGCCCGGCTGCTGCGTCGAGGCTGGCGCGGCGGCGGGCTGGCGCATCGAGGTCGGATGGGTCGCGACCACCTGGACCGAAACGGCCGGCGGCGGGGCGAGCGGTGTCTCGGCGTAGCGGCCAAGATCCGGAGGGGCGCCTGGCTTGTCAGGCGCATGCGTCACCGCGTCGAAGCCGGCGGCCAGCCGCTCGGCGGCGGAGGGGTCGGCCGTGGCGACCGCCACCGGCGGCTCCGGGGCGACCCGGTCGCCGTAGTGAGACGTTGGCCACAGACTGTTCCAGCCGTTGACCAGGATGACAGCTGGCGGCACGGCGCCGATCATCGCTGCTCCGACGAGAAGCCCGATCTTGGCTTGCGCGATCATGAGCCCTGATGCCTCCCTCGCTTTGCACGGACGAAAGACCGAGGCGATCGGGTGCGAAGCCGTCTTCGCGGTCGCCGCAAGAGACGTCCGATGACGACCCGCCTCAGGCCTTCCAAGGTCGGAGACAGTGGTGATCGAATCGTGCAGCTTCTGGGAGCGAATGTGGACATTTCAGGGTAATGTTGGCGCCGTCCGCCACAATTAGTTCATGCCGGTCACATGTTTGACCTGGTTGCAATATTTGGCGGCGCCATGATTGATGTGATCGGTGCGGAAACCGCCCTTGTATTTGGCAATCGTCAGACAGATATCGCCACGGGCGAGCTGGTAGTCTTTTGAAAGTTCGTGCATTCCCCAGACGATATTGGTTTCCGGATCGAACAGCTGGTTGACCGTGCCGCGATAACCCATCTCGCGGGCGGTCTGAGGCATCACCTGCATCATGCCGACGACCGTATGGGTGCCGCGCAGTTTCGGATCGAATTTGCTCTCCACCCAGGCGACGCCAAGCGCCAGCCATAAAGGGATGTTGTGCACGCGCGCTTCGCGCCGGAAGACATCGAGATAGGGATCGGCGCCGGATGGCACTCTGCGCGGTTCCCCGAGGATCGGCGCCGCCTCGAGCGTGGAGGGCTTCACCTGCGTCGACGGCAGGTCGCCTGTCGTCAGCGAGGCGACCTTGACCGGCGCCGGCAGACCTGGTTTTCGCGGCGGCAGCGGAAAGGCGGCGATCGGCTGCGGCTGCTGGCCGCGTCCAAGGACCGGGCCCTGCGGGTTGGCAGCGGTGGGGCGCGTCGCCGGCACGCCGGCGGTAGCCGCCCCTGGG
>JARLIT010000128.1 GCA_031291575.1 Ancalomicrobiaceae bacterium | reverse complement strand
TGGGGAAGGCATGTCGGGCTCGGGCCGGCTGTCGGAGGCGGCGCAGTGGCGCGCCATCGAGGCGCTGCATGTGTGCCGGTCGAAGCTCGAGGCCCGCGGCATCCGCCGCGCCCGGTTGGTGGCGACGGAAGCCTGCCGTACGGCCGAGAACGGTTCCGAATTCATCGATCGGGTCGAGGTGGAGACGGGACTGACGCTCGAAGTCGTCACCCGCGAGACCGAGGCGCGTCTGGCGGTCGCCGGTTGCGCCAATCTGGTGGATTGGCAGGCTGACGGCGTCGTCCTCTTCGATATCGGCGGCGGCTCGTCAGAACTCGTCTGGCTGGATCTTACGCGCGAACGCGTCGGGATGGACCTCACTCGCCACATTCGCGCCTGGACCTCGCTGCCCGTCGGCGTCGTCACGCTGTCGGAGCGGCACGGCGGCGTCTTCGTCGACCGCCCGACGTTCGAAGCGATGGTCGACGACGTCGATTCCATGCTGCACCGCCTCGTCGAAGGCGACGCGCTGTCGGAGGCGCTCGCCGCCGGCCAGTTCCACATGCTCGGCACGTCGGGCACGGTGACGACGCTCGCCGGCGTTCACCTGGGACTGAAGCGCTACGATCGCCGTCGGGTCGATGGCATCTGGCTCGGATCGGACGATGTCGATGCCATGATCGGTCGGCTGTTGGCGATGAGCTTCGAGGAGCGCGTCGCCAATCCTTGCATCGGCCAGGATCGGGCCGATCTGGTGCTGGCCGGCTGCGCCATTCTCGAAGCAATCCGCCGGCGCTGGCCGTGCGAACGCCTGCGCGTCGCCGACAGGGGCTTGCGCGAGGGCATCCTGACCGAGTTGATGACTGCCGACGGCGTATGGAATCGATTCTGCGCCGACTTTCCCGATCCCGGACAATTCAGATGAATGACGAGACGCCTGCCGCTCCGCGGCGGCTCAAGGTGAAGGTGAAGACGGCGAAACGCCGGACCCAGTCGTCCAATCGCTGGTTGGAGCGGCAGCTGAACGACCCCTACGTCATTCGCTCGAAGGCCGACGGGTACCGCAGCCGCGCCGCCTACAAGCTGATCGAGATCGACGACAAGTATAAGTTGCTCTCCCCCGGCAACCGCGTCGTCGATCTGGGCTGTGCGCCGGGCGGCTGGCTGCAGGTCGCGGTCGCTCGCGTCGGCTCGAAGGAGGGGGCGCCGCGCGTCGTCGGCATCGACTATCTCGACGTCGATCCGGTGCCGGGCACGGTGATCCTGAAGAAGGACTTTCTCGACGCGGACGCGCCGGACGCGCTTCATGCCGCGCTCGGCGGCCACGCCGTCGATGTCGTCCTCTCCGACATGGCCGCGCCGGCGACCGGCCACAAGAAGACCGACCAGCTGAAAATCACCTATCTCTGCGAGATCGCCATCGACTTCGCCCGCAAGACGTTGCGTCCCGGCGGACATTTCGTGGCGAAGGTGCTGCGCGGCGGTACCGAGACCCAGCTTCTCGCCGAGTTGAAGCGCGACTTCGCCATTGTTGCCCACGTCAAGCCGCCGGCAAGCCGCTCGGATTCGGCCGAACTCTACGTCTTGGGGAAGAACTTCCGCGGTCGGGTCGCTGAGGCTGCGGCAGAGACCGACGACGGAGAGGCCTGATGATGGCGCCTGTCGGCGAGCCGATCAGGGCGCGGCATCTGGCGCAGGCCGTGATCGAAGACCGCCGACACGCGCGAACAACCGCGATTGAATCAGAGTAATTTGAACGGCATATACAAAACGGTGGCGGTGCCGAGCTGCCGACGCTACCTAATTTCTGTATCTCCCGTTGGGTTGGGCGTAAGTCTCCAGTAACTGATTCGGCCGAATCTGGTGGTGACTTGGCAAGTTCTGCCCAGGCCGCTGGGCGACTGCTTTCTTGCGGCGAGAGGGCCCGATGCCTGTGACCATTTTTCGAAGCGATCCGCGGGCAAAAGCAGCGGTGCCGTCGTCCGTGATCGGCAAGACACCTCTGTTGGGGTCCGAGATCCAGCCGTGGAACGAAGCCGAAATCCTCAAGATCTGCCGCTCTTCGACATTGCGGCATGGCTATAGTCGCTGGCTGTCGCTGGCGAAAAGGGGGAAAACGCCGCTTCTGAAGGATCTCTTTGGGAGTGAAGAAGAGGCAAGGCTCGATGAAGCGATGCTGCTTCTGCAGAATGGCAGCGATTTTCTCTACGTCTACCAAGGTCACTTATCCGTACAAAAATACGGCAAATGTTTCCGTGGCGTGTCGCTGTCGACGATTAACGGCAATATGACCAATTCTTGGTTGAATATCTACAACAGCACCCTGCGCGATATGCGCCCCAAATACGTGCAGTTTCGCGCCGACTTCTCGCCAAAGCACGTGCGCTGGGAGCGCATCATCTTGCCGGTCGTCTCCGACGGCGAGGAGCCGGTCAAGTTCGTCATGACCTATTCCGAGCCGCTCGACGACAAGCTGGACGTCCTGTCCGCCACCTTCGATCGTTCGCCGATCGGCATGATCGCTGCCGCTCGGGCCGTCGGCGAGAACCGATCGCTCGACGAAGCGGAGATCCTGTTGATCAACGCACGTGCGCGCAGCATCCTGAACCTGTCGGAAAGCGGTCTGGCTGTTCGGACGGTCGCCGATTTGCGCAGTTGGATCAAAGACGTCGTCGGCTGGGAGCAGGTCAGTAAACCGAACAACGATCCAGGTCGGGCGACGCTTCAGTTCCGCAGCGCCAACGATGAACGCAAGATCTCGGTCATCGTCGAGCCTTACGAATACTTCGTCGTCTATCACTTCCTGGAGATGTGAGCCTCACACGTCTTAAGCTGCGCAAGGCGAACACCTTGCGCGCCGAAGCCGAGCGATGCTTGCCGGCCTGTGCGGCGGCGGTCCGTAAGTAAGGCTCAACCACACCATCGCCGCCGGAAGGCAGCGATCGGTGTCGTCGAGGCGGCGGGATGCCGCTCGCTATGCTTACGCGCCCTTCTACCGGCCTGTGGCGTGGGTGCTCGGGGAGCGGGATTTGCTCGCGCGCGTCGTCCTGGCTGGCACTGCCGGCTGGACCGCGACCTTGGCGGCGGGCTTGCCCTTCTCATGGCTGGCCGCTTTCGTCGGGCTAGTCCCGGTCACAGTGGCAGGAGGCGTCTCGGGCTCGGCGTCAGCCGCGCCCAGGGGCGCCGCATCGGCCTCGTTCGAGAGGGCTTGTTCGGCTGCGAGCCAATAGTCGAGCGTGCGTCCGTCTGGGCGGCCGTCGGCCTCCCAAAGCGCGAAGGCACGGACACGAATGGCTTCCGATGACACGTTTGGCATGTTTGAACTCCGTGGCAAGTCGATCCGGCAGCGTCCGAACCTCCCGAGTACGCAGAGAGACAGACAACCATGTTCGGCCGTCGGCGATTTTCGCTGCGAGGCGCTGTCGGGGACGCGCGACTCACTTGGCAAGGGTACGGGTTCGCGGCGGCAGAATAATGAACCCGCGCCTCATACTTTCCGCCAGATGCACGTTTAAGCGGCAGGCCAGCCGGACCGGGCGGCAGTTCTTGAGCTCGCAGCGCCTCGGCCGAGGGGCGCCCGCACGGTCATCAATGAAACGGTCACCGTAAGACGAAGAATACAGCCGCCATCCGCCCTAATTCGGACGGCAGCCGCAAAATGCCGCGCCATATTGCCGAAGACATGGCTCGAATCGGCGGTCATCGTGGATTGAGCGTGATGGATTGGGATGTTGGCTATGACCAGGATTTCGCGCCGTCAATTCGGACTTGGGTCTTGCGCACTGACGTTCACGACTTTCGGCGCCGGCCCGCTCGGTGCGACACCGCAAAGCCCGGCAGATCAGAGTGGACTGCAGGCATACCCGATCGAGACCGATGTCTTCACGACGCTCGACAGGACGATCCTGCCTGGTCCGGTGCCCTCGGCGGCGGTTGAGCTGTATGACCTGGAGAAATACGGGCAATTCGGCGTCGGTGCCTGGACGTTCGGCGCTCCGGCCAAGCCCGTTGCCCGAACCGATATCATGCCGGCCGGCTACGACGGCTCTGCACGCAGCAGGAAGGCAAGGTTGCTGAAGTTCTTCACCATCAGCGACATCCACATCACCGACAAGGAAGCGCCCAATCAGGGCATCTATCTCCAGCGCGTGCACAAGGACTTGCCGATCACCGCGTCGCTGTATTCCGGCGTCATGCTGTATACGACACATGTTCTCGATGCCGCCGTTCAGACGATCAACGTCCTTCACAAGCAACAGCCGTTCGATTTCGGCCTGTCGTTGGGCGACGCCTGCAACAGCACGCAGTACAACGAACTGAGATGGTATATCGACGTTCTCGACGGCAAGACGATCACGCCGAGCTCGGGCGCGCATCTTGGGGCCGACTCGATCGATTTTCAGATGCCCTACAAGGCTGCCGGGCTGGACAAGTCCATCCCCTGGTTTCAGGTCCTCGGCAACCACGATCATTTCTGGCTCGGGTCGATCTCGGTGGACCATGGCCTTCGCGCCGATCTCCGGCAGTCCTACACGGCCGAGGACGTGTTCGCCGCGGGTGACGTGCTGGTCGACCCGTCACGGGTGAAGGACCGGACCTACTATATGGGCGTGCTGGACGGTTCGAAGCCCTATGGCGACATCAAGGAGTCCGGGGCTGTCGCCGACTTCGCGACCCCGCCGAAGGTCGCCGCCGATCCGGACCGTCGCTCCCTCCTGAGGGCGGAGTGGATGAAGGAGTTCTTCACGACGACGTCGACCCCGGCCGGCCACGGCTTCAATCCTGCCGACGCCGACAAGGGCTTCGCCTGCTTCAGTTTCGTGCCGAAGTCGGACGTCCCGATCAAGATCATCGCGCTCGACGATACGCAGATCGAGGATGACCACTCGCCAGACATCCATGGGCACGGGTTCCTCGACCTTGCCCGCTGGACCTGGCTGAAGCAGGAGCTCGCCGATGGCGATGCGGCCGGGCAGCTGATGATCATCGCCGCCCATATCCCGATCGGCGTCGAAGTGACCGCGCCCAAATCCGAGATGGGGTGGTGGACCGATCCGCAGAACGCCGTCACCTTGCCGGAGTTGGTGGCCGAACTGCACAGCCATCCGAACCTGATCATGTGGCTCGCCGGGCATCGGCATCTGAATACCGTCAAGGCATTCGTGTCGCCGGACCCGGTCAATGCGCCGGAAAAGGGCTTCTGGCACGTCGAAACCTGCTCGTTGCGGGACTTCCCGCAGCAGTTTCGCACTTTCGAGATCGACCTCAACAGCGACGATACGATCTCCATCGTGGCCATCAACGTCGATCCGGCCGTCAAGGCGGGAACGCCGGCGGCGAAATCGCGCCAATACGCGGTTGCGGCGCAGCAGCTGATCAAGGCCGATATCCGCGGCTTCAATCCGACGCACGATCCGAGCATTCAGCCAATGCCGACCGGTTCGTACAACGCGGAACTGGTGAAGCGGCTGAGCCCGGCGATGG
>JARLIT010000127.1 GCA_031291575.1 Ancalomicrobiaceae bacterium | reverse complement strand
CGCTGCAGCCGTCATTTGTTCAGGGGCATCTGCCCAGCAACGGCGACGACCCAGTTGAGAATCGGTCCGACATCGAGCGGCAGCGCCGTCCAATCGGCGCCAGCGAAATCCCGCCAACCCGGAATGATCGTCCGCTCAACGGCAACGAGCGCCGGGACACCACTTCCAACAGCCAGAGCGATCTCTTCGCGCACCCCGTGACCGGCGAGCTCCTCTTTGGCGAATCGCCCGACGAACAGGATGTCGATTCCTGCTGAGACCGCCTCGGCAAGGCGCACGCGCGCCACGGCGATGCCGTTGGGATCGAGGCAACAGCTCATCGAACCCGCGCCAAGGTCCTGAGACAGTGGGATTGTGTCGCCGACGCGGAGGTCGTCGAGCCACATCGAGCGTTTTCCGTTTGAATAGCGCTCGCCAAACCGCGGCAGGAGACCACCGAGGCGGATACGCGGGCAATCGCGCTTAAGGCGATCGCGGACCTCGCTCAATGTCTCTTCCAGGGCGGCACCCTGGTCGTGCACGACGACGCCGAGCGGCTGAGGGATCATGTCTCCAATTCCTTCTTCAAATGCATCGGGGCCGTCGGGCGGGCGCCCGCCGGGACCGGACCAGCATCTGACCCTCGTTCGGCTAGGCTGGCATGACCCGGTGCGGCTGGAACGAGAACGCGTCGACCGGACACAGTCCGCTCGAGGCGGAGGTCCGTGGCATAGAGCGTGCTCAGGCGCTCCGCGGTGAGAATATCTTCGGCCGTTCCGATTTCGAACCGCGCGCCCGGTCCAAGCACCGCCACCCGGTCGGCCACTTCGAAGGCCTGCTCCGGCTCGTGGGTCGAGACAAACAGCGTCAAACCGCTGGCAGCCATCGCCCTGACCCGCCGCAGAAGCGCGATTCGATGGCCGACGTCGAGGCTCGCCGCCGGCTCGTCCATGACGACGATCTCGGCCTGTTGTGCCAGGGCGCGGGCGATCAGGACCAGTTGGCGCTGGCCGCCGGACAGGAGTCCGACCGGTCGACCAGCTAGATCAGCCATTCCAACGTCGTCGAGCGCCCGACGGGCAGCAACTTCGTCCTGCCGGACGGGCCCCCCGAACAGACCGATCCGCGCGGTGCGCCCCATGATGACCACGTCGAGCGCCGCATGGCCGGGGTCGCCCTGGTAGGATTGCGGCACGAGAGCGATGCGGCGAGCGATCGCAGTCCGTCGCAGTGTGGCAACGTCCCGATCGTCGAGAAGAATGCGCCCGGCGATCGGTGGCACCAGACCCAAAAGCGTCCGAAACAGCGTCGTCTTGCCGACACCATTCGGCCCGATCACGCAGGTGACACTGCCGGCTGCCACGTCGAAGTCGATGCCGTCGACGAGCGGTCGTCCGCCATTGCCGATGGTCACGTGCTCGAAGCGAAGGCGGGTACTCACGGCTGCCTCCATCCGCCAAGCCGGGTTCGCGACAATAGCCAGACGAAGATTGCCCCGCCGACCAGGGCTGTCAGAATACCGATCGGGATCTCGATGCGGGCAAGCGTCCTGGCGAGTGTGTCGACGACCACCATGAAGATCGCGCCCATCAGGATCGCCGCTGGCAACAGGCGGTCGAAGCGTGGCCCGACGACGAGACGGGCCATGTGCGGAACCATCAGCCCAACCCAGCCGATGACACCGGAGATGGCAACGACAGCGGCGGTCACCAGGGTCGCGGCACCGATCACCCAAACCCGGGTTCGGCCAACGTCAATTCCGAGGGCCCGCGCATCGTCGTCGCCAAGCGACAGCACGCCGATCCGCCAACGCAGCAGGAACAGCGGCACCAGTCCGACGACGACCGTCGGACCGACGACGAGGACGTCGGAGAGCCGCACGCCGGACAACGAGCCGAGCAGCCAATAGGTGATCATCGGAAGTTGCTCGTAGGGATCGGCGATTATCTTGACGAACGAGATGGCCGCCGAAGCGAGCGAACCGACCACCACGCCTGCAAGAACCAGGACGAGGACGTTGCCCCTGTCAGGCAGCATCCGCGCCACTGCGGCAACGAGGATCACGGACGAAGCGCCGCCGATAAAGCCGAGCGCCTCGATCACCACAACCGGCAGGCCGAGCAGGATGCCGATCACCGCTCCGAACCCGGCGCCGGCCGAGACGCCGAGGATATCGGGGGAGACGAGCGGATTGCGGAAGATGTTCTGGTAGGCCGCGCCGGCACCCGATAGCGCGGCACCGACGGCGATCGCGGCCGCGATCCGGGGAAGGCGGACGCGAAAGAGCACGGTCGCGATGTTCGGATCGCCGTCCTCACCAGCGAGACGCGCGGCGATGGCCGCAATGACATCGCCGGGCGGGATTCGATAGGGGCCAACTCCGGCCGCGATGGTCACAGCCGCTGTCAGCACGAGGGAAAGGCCGATGACGACGATCGTCGTCCGCCGCATCGCCACGTCACCTCCCCGCGCCAAGAAGGTCGTCGATCACATCATTGGAGACGTCGACTTGGTAGAAGAGGCGATAGAATGTCCGGACCTCGGCGTGAACGTCCGACGTCACACGTTGCGGATAGAGCAGATGGAGCAGGATCGGCAAGCCGATCAGGCGATTGACCGACGGCGGATAGTCGATCGAGCCGAACGGACGTTGCGGTACCAGAAAGATGCGCCGCTCTGCGACGGCGGGAACCGGGCGCCATTCCGGTCGCTGGCGCAGCAACTCGACAAGCTTCGGATCGATCGTGACAATCGTATCCGGTGCCCAGGTAATCACCTGCTCCGGCGACACTTTGGCGATGCCGCCGGCATCCCGAACGCCCTCGACGACATTCACACCGCCAACGCGCTCGAGGATTTCCGTGTTGATCGATCCGCGCGAGCCGGTCTCGAGCCCGTCGATGCCGCGGGCGAGATAGATGCGCGGGCGCTCGGTCGCCGGCACCTTGGCCAGGACCTGATCAACTTGCGCGAATGCGGTCTCGGCTGCTCTTGCCAGGGTCTCGGCGCGATCACTGACGCCGAGGATGTCGCCCAGAAGCCGCAGGGCGGCGGGCGTATTGCCGAAACGTCCGTCGATCAGCAGGTAGGGAATCCCTGTCTGGGCTTGGATCCGATCGGCGAGTGATCGATAGGTATCGTCGAGTGTGCCGAAATCGATAATAATGTCGGGATGCGACGCCATCAGCCGCTCGGTGTTAATCGTGTCACCTCGACCGGTGAGGCGGCCGAGTTCCGGCTGGTCGCGCACGCCCGGCAGCAGGAATGGAAGGTCGTCCGCCCGCGGTGCTCGTGGCCATCCGACGAGGGTTTTGGGCGCGACGACATAGAGAAGCACGGCGGCGGGCGGTCCGGCGGCGAAGACCCGGTGGACGGCATCGGGAACCTCCACGTGCCGCCCGGAGGAATCGACGACCATGCGCGCCGCGGCCGGCACGGCAAGACCGACCGCCAAAGCGAGGACCGTGGCCAATTGCGCGAATAGCCCCGCCGAACGGCGGAGCGTCGAGGTCGACATCAGGGCTCTCCAACTTGGAAGTCGCCCGGCGTGGGCAGCGCGCGCGGGATGAACTCGGAGCGGTCCGGCTTGAGGTCGACGAGCGGCGTCCCGTCGAGGCAGTCGAGACCCCGGGCGAACAGGGTCGTCCCCTCTCGTCGCTCGAGCCGCACGATCGAGGTGCCGATCGGGTTTGGCCTTATCGGCGAACGCAGCGAAAATGTGCCGTGGGTCACCCCGTCGTGGCGCGGCGTCTGCAACAGCAGATCCCGGCGCGATCGGTGCAGCCAGTAGAAAACCTCGACCATCGCGCCGACGTCGACGCCGGCAAGGGCCGGCGCCCAGACGTCGAACACCTCGATGCGGCAAAGCGGTCCGTCGGGACGACCGTGGCGCGGACACTCGGAGAGCACGGTCCAGGGCGTGCGAATGCGGCCGATGAAGATGAGCCCGGCATCGATCCGGCCATCCCAGCTGGCGGCCTCTTCGCCGGGCCTGATCCCGCCGGACGCTCCGGCCTCTCCCGCCTGCGAGACCATCTCGCTCAGTTCGAATTCACCCATGACAGCAATTCCCTTGTTCCCATCCCGATCATCGCCCGGATGGTGGCGCGCGTGACGTCCTACAGGACAAGAGGGCGCAGTCGGCAGACCGAAACGCCGCCATACCCGGGGAGCGCAACCGCTCACGGAAGCGGACAGGCCTCGGGCGGCAGCGAAAACCGCGGGTCGGTCATGAATGTCCTATCCGTCAACGTGCCGAAGAAGGCCTGCAACGCCGCAACATCGCCGTCGCCGAGTCGCGGTACACCGCTCTTCGGATCGTGCATGCGGAGCGCTTCGTCGAGCGTCTTGGCAGTGCCGTTGTGCCAATAGGGCGCGGTCACCGCGACGTTGCGCAAACCTGGAGTGCGGAAGATGCCGCGATCCTCCGGCCGGCCCGTCTCGTCCGCCAGACCGCCGTCCTTGTCGGGACGCCCGTCCGGCTGCACCGCATGAAAGGCATCGTCTGTGAAATTCGGTGGCGTATGGCAGCTATCGCATTTGGCGGTCTGGAAGACCGTGCGTCCGGCTTCCGCGTCGGGTGGCAGCGGCTGACCGGCACGCATGGCCCGATCATAGGGCGAATCGATCGAGATCAACGTGCGCTCGAAGGCGGCGATCGCCATCGTCGCCGTCGTCAGACTGATCTCGCCGCGGCGTTCCGGAAAGGACGCGGCGAATAGTTTGACGTAGCAGGGATTGGCCGAAAAGCGGGCAACGACCTCGGCCAGATGGCCGCTGACGCCCATTTCGATCGGGGCGGTACCGATGAGCGGATTGAGCGCCTGCTGTTCCAGGCCGGCCAGATGGTTGTTCGCCCAGGTCAAGTTCTTGAGGTAGGCGACGTTTGCCAGCCCCGGAACATTGCGCTTGCCGGGGTGGCCGAGCGCTCCGGGGTGCATGGTGTTGCCATCGGCGAAGCCGTGCTTCTGCTCGTGGCAGGTGGCGCAGGACATGGTGCCATTGACCGACAGGTCCGCATCGTAGAACAGGCGCCGGCCGAGCTCGATCTTGATCGCCGACAACGGATTGTCGGCCGGCATGACGAGTTCGGCGGCGCCGGCATCGGCCACGGCGACCAGTGCAAGGACAAGCGTCGGAACGAGTGGATCCCTGATCATCGTCGCCCCCGTCGTCAGGGAAGCTTGACGACGAGGATTCCGGCCGTCATCTCGTCCCCCGCCGACAGCTGCAGGACGTAAGTTCCTGCATTCAGGGGATAATCGACCATCTTCTTGATGCCGGAGCAGGCTGGCCCGCCACCGTGGTTGACCGACTCGACCAGTTTGCCGCTGTCGACGATATCGATCCAGGAATGGGTGCCAACGGCAACGCGATAGGTGCCGGTCTCCGGGATCGACAGCTTGAAGATACCGCCACTGGAGACTGTTCCGCCGGGATTGGCCGGGCGGGCCGCATAGGTCACGCCCGGGGTCATCTGCATGGAGGCCTTGACCGCCTGTCCGACCTTCACCTCGGCGCTGCCGATCTGCCCCGGCTGCGTGGCGGCAACAATGGGAAGCTGGGTGGTCCAGCCGGACAGCTCAGCCGGTAGCGGCACGGCGTCCTCCGGACATTTCACCTGCATCGCCTCTTGTGCG
>JARLIT010000126.1 GCA_031291575.1 Ancalomicrobiaceae bacterium | reverse complement strand
GGCTTCGCGGCACGGTCCTTCGCCTGACAACGGATGCAGCATCTTGCAGCATTCGGTTGACGACATCGGTTCGTGGCGTATGTAACGCGGGCAATTCACCGGCGCGGCCCCGCGCCCGCAGCCGCATCAACCGGAGCCCCTCATGTCCGTTACCGTCCAAGCCGTCCTCGACAGCCTCTCCCGCATCCCCGGACCGGATGGACGGACCCCGCTCGACCGTTCGCCGGCGCTCTCGGAAATCGTCGTGCAGGGTGACAAGGTGATGTTCTCGATCGCCATCGACCCGCGCCGGGCGGCGGAATTCGAGCCTCTGCGCCGGGCCGCTGCCGCAGCGGTCGGACATCTCGCCGGCGTTTCGTCGGCGCTCGTCAGCCTCACCGCCGAACAGCCGGCCAAGGCCGCCACACCTGCGCACGACCATGGTCACGCCCATCGCCGCCCGGCGCAGCCTTCGGCGGACGACAAGAAACTGCCGGGGGTGACCCATATCGTTGCCGTCGCATCGGGCAAGGGCGGCGTCGGCAAGTCGACGACGGCGGCCAATTTCGCCCTGGCGCTGCAGGCGCTCGGCCTCAAGGTCGGCCTTCTCGACGCCGACATCTACGGCCCGTCGGTACCGCGCCTGTTCAACGTGCATGGCCAGCCGGAAGTCAGCGATGACGAGAAGCTCATCCCGAAGGAGCCCTTCGGGCTGAAGGTCATGTCGATCGGCTTCCTCGTCGACGAGGAAGCCCCGATGGTCTGGCGCGGGCCGATGGTGATGAGCGCCGTGACGCAGCTGTTGCGCGACGTCGCCTGGGCGCCCCTCGACGTGCTCGTCGTCGACATGCCGCCCGGGACCGGCGATGCGCAGCTGACGCTTGCCCAGAACGTGCCGATCTCGGGGGCGGTGATCGTCTCCACCCCGCAGGATCTGGCCCTCATCGATGCGCGGCGCGGCATCTCCATGTTCCAGAAGGTGCAGGTGCCGATCCTCGGCGTCATCGAGAACATGAGCTATTTCGTCTGCCCGAACTGCGGCAGCCGGCACGACATCTTCGCCCACGGCGGGGCCAGGGCGGAGGCCGAACGGCTCGGCGTCAAGTTCCTGGGCGAGATCCCGCTCACAATGGACATCCGCGAGCGCTCCGACAGCGGACGGCCGATCGTCATTTCCGCGCCGGACAGCCCGCAGACGGCGATCTACCTGTCGATCGCGTCAGCCGTGTGGGAGCAGCTGTCGTCCGGCACGCACGTCAAGCCGGCACCCAGCATCGTCATCGAGTGACCGCTAGAGCGTGTCCCGTTCGGATAGAAGCGATCCGAACGATAAGGACACGCTCAACCTATTGAATCTGGAGCATTTCCTTTCGCTCAGATGATTCCATCTGAGCGAAAGGAAATGCTCTAGGAATCATCCGCATCGGCCGGCCGAACTGGCCGATGCGCCTGACGGGCGGGCCGATCCGGACGTCTACGGCCGTCTCCGTGCTGATCAAAGGGTCGAGCGGACACTCATGAGGTCGGCGAGCGCCAGCCGGACCAGATGGTCCATCGCATCGCGCGCCTGCACGAGATCGCGGCGCCGGATCGCCTCGAATACCGCCTTGTGATCGGGAATGGGATCGCGCTGCAGGCCGCCGGACGGGTGGCCGTACTTGATGCGGTTGACCCATTTGATCGTCGAAGAAATACCCGGCGACAAACAGACCAGCGCTTCGTTCTTGGTCGCTTCGATGATGGCGTGGTGAAACGCGAGGTCGGCGACAGCGCCCTCGGGCACACGCAGCGTATGGCGCTCCATCGAGGCGAGCGAGGTGCGCATCAGGTCCAGATCGGCGTCGGTGCGACGCTCCGCTGCCAGTTCGGCACAACGCGGTTCGATGATCTGGCGCAGTTCGAACAGGTGCTGGATGTAGCTTTCCGGCGGTCCGGCCTCGAAGTGCCAGGCGAGCACGTCGGGATCGACCAGATTCCAGCGCGACCGGTCGGTGACGCGGGTGCCGGCCTTGGGGCGGCTCTCGACCAGTCCCTTGGCGGCGAGGATGCGGATGGCCTCGCGATAGGCGGTGCGCGAGACGTCGAGCGAGCGGCTGAAGTCGTCCTCGTTCGGCAGCACCGATCTCGGTGGGTAGGCGCCGCCGACGATGTCGAGGGCAATCTGATGCGCGATCGCGCCATGCAGCCGTCGGCTGTCTCGCGGCGGCCGGCCCGCCAGGCCCGGCATGCGCGGCACCGGCGGGCCCTTCGCATCGGACTGGCTCATCATGTCTCCTCGATCGAATTCCTCTACATGACAGTGCGCCAACAATCGCACGCGATACAAGCCGCGAGGCCGAATTACTGCGCCGCCTACGCCGAAAGTGTACCGGCCATCGAGCGAATTCGCGACATCCATCCCCGTTTGCGGCCGCTTCAGGCAACCTCGTCCAACATCGCGCCGCGGCGAATCGGAGCCGCGCGTTCGGCGTGGCGGCGGGCGAGATCGCAGATCGGGCGACCGTCAGGCCGGCGTGAACTCGACGACGAAATGCGCCGGAAACGGCGATCCGCCGCCGTCGATCTGACCGGCCGCTCCCTCGGCGCGGCGCAGATCCTTCTGACGGAGGAGCGGCGCCACGATGGCCGGGATGATCGCCATGTTGATATAGGCCCCGAAGCACATGCGCCGGCCGAAGCCCCACAGCATGTAGAGCTGCCAGGGCCGGCCGGCGACGAAGCGGTTCGGCCAGCGGACCGTCACCGGATCGAACATGGCGGCGAGGTTGAGGGCGAGCACCATGTAGCCCTTGCGGATCGTCCGCTGCCGCCAGGTGCCGGCGGCGATCACGCTGTCGCGCACGGCACGCCGGAAGATGACCGGACTGAACGGATCGAAGCGCATGGCCTCGAAAATGTGGGCGGCGACCGTCTGCCGGTCGCCTTCAAGCGCCGCCAGTCGTGCCGCAGCTCTGGCAGGAGGGCGGTCGATCAGTTGCGCCAGCGCCTGCACCGTCGCCTTGTTGACGGTCGGGACGAGGGCGATCAGCAGGCCCATGACGTTGGTGCGGATGTGCAGGTCGTCCAGCCCGGCAACCCCGGCGGCCTGCAGCTTCAGCAAGCGGCCAATGACGTCGTCGCGCTCTTCGCCCGAAGTCTTGCGCTCGACGATGATGAGATCAATGTGGGCGGCGAGCAGTTCGGCCGCCTCGTGCGCCCGCCGCGTCAGATGATCGTGCATGTCGAGATTGTAGAAAGCGTACCAGAACAGCACCGTCGTCCACTCGCACAATTCCTCGGGACTGCGGCCGGGCACGCCGAAATAGTCGGCGGCGATCCTGGCCTAGATCGTCAGCACCAGATCCCGGGCAACGTCGAGACGGCCGCGGCTGGCGGCGACGATGTCTTCGGCCAGTCGAGCGACGAACGGCACCAGCCGGCCCTCCAGATCTTCCCGCCGGACGGTCTCTCGCATATTGGCGACGTCGCGGGTGTATTCCGGGGTGTCCTGCATGCCGAGGAAGAAATTGCTGCCGC
>JARLIT010000125.1 GCA_031291575.1 Ancalomicrobiaceae bacterium | reverse complement strand
TCCGAGCGCCAGACCGGTACCGGCGCCGAGCGCCAAGCCCGTCGCCGAGCGTCCGAGTGATGTCGGGATCGCCGACTGCAATTCGCCGGTGCGGATCAGCTCAGCGAAGGCGTTAAAAATGGTCAGCGGTGCCGGCAGCACGGTTTCATCGATGCCCCCGTAAGCCGCGGCCGCCTGCCAGAGGACGAGCAGGGCCACGGGTACGCCGGCCCGTGACAGACCGCGCGCCAGGCGTGGCAGCTGGGCGCCACGTCGGACAGCGGCCGTGGCGCCGGGATCGACGAGGCGGACCGGCCGATCGGCGAGACCATTGGCGACGACGGCGGGCCGACTACCACTCGCTCTCGGCGCGCCGCTCATGGAAACACCTTGAACGACACCGTCGGATCGCGGCGGATCTGAGCGAGCAGCGCCACTTCCCAGTCGAGATAGGCCCTGAACGCGGCGATCCGGTCGCCCTTCTGCTGATAGGGCGTGCGCCAGACGTCATCGGTGGAATGCAGCAGACTGGTCTCGCCCGTCTCGACCGGCAAGCCGACCCGTTTCCAGGCGCTGGTGCCGCCGGCGAGCACGCGCACCGCGAGGCCGGTGTTGGCGAGATCTGCCGCAGCAAAGGCGGCGGCGAGGCCGTCCGACGAGGTCACGACAATCGGCTTGCCGGCGAGCCCGTCACGCTCGACGTCGATGCGGGCGCGTATGGCGAACGCCGCCCCGGGGATATGTCCGGCGGCATAGACGAGACTGGTGTCGACGTCGATGACGGAGACCCTGCCGGCATCGAGTTCGGCCTTCAGCGCCTCGGGCGAGATGGCGGCGACGGCCGGCGGCGCCTGGACCAGCGGCGCCCGCTCGGCTCCGGCGACGCGGCCTTCGCCGGTCTGGCGGACGGCGAGTGCAAACACCTCGCCCCAGCCGAGCTGCACCAACCAGCTGGCGGTGATGGCGGCGCGCACGCCATTCTCGTCATCGACGACGACGATGCGGGCATTGCGCGTGGCGATCCAGCGATCGATTCCCTGCACCAGTTGACCACCCTCGGCCCAATGCGCCTGCGGCAGATGCCCGGCCTCGAACTCGGCCTTGGTGCGCACGTCGTAGATGTAGAGCGAATGCTCGTCCGCCTCGGCCTCAAGGCGGGCGAGCGTCGCCTCGTCGATCCAGGCAAGGCCGAAGCGATCGGTCAGCCGCGCAACCGAGGCGCGGGCCTTCGCCAGTGCCGCCGCGCTCGGCGGCTTCGGCTGTTCCTTGCGACCGTGCTCGAGGCTCCAGCCGTGCTCGAGCCAGGCCATCGTACCGTTTTCCAGCGCGACGACGCGGTTGGGCAGACCGGCGTTGACCAGCGCCTGGGCGCCGATGATCGAGCGGGTGCGCCCGGCGCAGTTGACCACCACCAGCGTCTTGTCCGAGGGGATGAGATCATGCGCCCTCAGCGGCAGTTCGGCATTCGGCACCGCGTGCGCGCCGGGGAGCGAGAAGTTTTCGAATTCGCCGAGCGTGCGGCCATCGAGCACGACGACGTCCTCGCCGGCATCGAGCTGGCGTTTCAGCTCGACGGCGCCGACATGCGGCGTGCCATAGGCATGCTCGACGAATTCGCCAAACGCCTTCGAATAGGCGCCCGACCCGGTATAGACCTCGTAGCCGGCCGCGGCCCAACCGGCCACGCCGCGCTCCAACAACGACACGTCGGTGAAGCCGAGTTCGACGAGCTTTTCGGCACCGCGCCGCGCCAAATCCCCCTGCCCGCCGTCGGTGACGACGATCGGCACGCCGCGGCGCTTCAGCAGCGTGCCGGCACGCAATTCAAGCCGGCTCAACGGCAGCGGCACCGAAAAGAGAATGTGACCGACCGTCGACTGCACGCCCTCCTCGCGCACGTCGACGAGTGCGATTTCGGCTGCTTCGCCGAGCCGGCGCGCGAGCGCGGCTGCTGTAATGGTCTTGGAAGCCGCCGGGATGGCGGAGACGACAGGAGCGTTCATTTGGATGGCCTCGCTTGGCGTGACGGTCGTGGGTCAGCCGCGCAGTGCGGTGACGTTGGCGGGCGTGCCGAAAGCTGTCTCAGCGATGGCGGCTTTGCGGAGCGGACGGGCAAGGCCGAAATGGCCGCGCAACGTGCGGCCCTCGTAGCGTTCGCGGAAGATGCCCTTGCGGCGCAGACGCGGCACGACCTCCTCGACGAACGTGTCGAAGCCGGAAGCGATCACGTCGGGCATGATGTTGAAGCCGTCGACAAATCCGGTCGAAAACCACTCTTCGATGCCGTTGGCGATTGCCACGGGCGTGCCGACGACGATGCGGTGGCCCGTGCCGCCGCCCTGGGCACGGATCAGTTGACGCACGGTCAAGTTGCCGCGACGGGCGGTGGCGATCGCCCCCTTGAAGAAGGTCTGGATACCATCGACCGGCAGCGCGAGGTCGGGCAGCGGCTTGTCGAGGTCAAGGCTGTCAGGCGGCACGCCGAGGGTTCCTGCTAGGCGCCTGAGGCCGTATTCGAACGGCACCAGATCCCACAATTCCTCCTCGCGCCGCTTCGCCTCGGCTTCGGTCGAGCCGATCACCGTGACGAGGCCGGGGAAGATCAGGATGTCGTCCGAGTGGCGGCCATTGGCGACGGCGCGGGCGCGCAGGTCGCGGCTGTAGTCCGCGGCATCGCCCAGCGTCAGCGCCACCGAAAACACCGCATCGGCGTGGCGGGCGGCGAGATCGCGTCCCTCGTCCGAGCCGCCGGCCTGCACCACCGGCAACCGGCCCTGCGGCGGGCGCGGCACATTGAGCGGCCCGGCCACAGAGAAATGCGTGCCGCGATGATTGATCGGATGGATGCGGCTGGGATCGATCAGCCGGCCGGCGGTCTTGTCGCCGACGATGGCGTCGTCCTCCCAGGAATCCCAGAGCGAGCCGATGACTTCGGCGAATTCCGCGCCCTTCTCGTAGCGGCTGGCGTGCGACGGTCGCACGTCGGCGCCAAAATTGCGGGCCGCGGCGGGGTCGGCGGTGGTGACGAT
>JARLIT010000124.1 GCA_031291575.1 Ancalomicrobiaceae bacterium | reverse complement strand
TTCGACACCCCGCCCTTGGGATCGTAGCCCGGAGCCCCCGGCAGCGCGCCGATATGGCCCATCGCGATCACCACTTTCTTCTTGGTGCCGAAGAAATCAAATACCATTGAGGGCACTCCCTATCGGTCTGAGCGGAGTTGAGGCTGCTGTCTAGGATGGGCGCGGGCGTCAGGCAGCCGTTGCTACCAGCACCTCGACGCCAGCCGCAGATAGCGCGGCGGCTAAGGGCGGCGGTGGCGGCGCGTCGGTCACCAAGAGGTTGAACTGATTGAGGGGCGCGATGAACACCAGCGACATCGTGTTGAACTTGGCCGAATCGCACAGCACGACCTTGCGTGTCGAACGACGCAGGTACACCCGCTTCATTTCCGTATCGTCGAAGGAATAATCATAGATGCCATCTGCGGTGAGCCCGGACACGCCGACGAAGGCAATGTCGAACCACAAAGTCTCGAATTGACTGACGGCGGATGGGCCGGAGATCGACATCTCGTCGTTGCGCATCCGCCCACCCGGTAGATAGGCTTCCGCCAGACCTTCGCCGAGCTCCAGCGCATTGCGGACGCTGTTGGTGAACACCTTCAGATGCTGGTGTCCGGCGATCTGTCGCGCCAACAGGAACGTCGTGGTGCCGACATCAAGCGCGATGGCCCGACCGCCAACGGCAATCGCCGCCGCCGCGCTGGCGATTGCTCGTTTTGCCAGCGCATTGCGGGCCAGCCGCGATAGAAACGAGGGTTCCTTGACAAATTCAGCGGCGGGAATGCTCTCGATTGCCACGGTCGCGTCGGTGCGTACCGCGCCGCCATGGGTCCGGGCGAGCCGTCCGTCGCGCTCCAGCTCGGCCATGTCGCGCCGGATGGTCATTTCCGACACGTCCAACTGGGCGGCGACTTCCGCCACCGAGATCGCGCCGAGCTCTGCCAGCGCGCTGAGGATCCAGGCCTGTCGGCGATGCGCCAGCACTTTGGGCTTCTCCCGGTTGCTGCCGCGAACGGCACTATCGGTGATCATTCGCTTCCGCCACCCGTCGTTTCACTCGCGACATTGGTCGACCAGTATCTTGCCAACCCTGCTTAACGTGAGAAGCGCACAAATTCAAACAATAATTTCGATTGCGTTGTATGTTTTTGTTGTCTTATGATCGAGCCATCGGCACGAAAAGGGACAAATCGCATGAGTTCGGCTGTATTCCCGGAGCTGGCCGGCAAGCGCGCCATTGTGACTGGCGGTGCCAGCGGCATCGGTCTGGCCATTGCCGAGGCGCTCGTTCGCCAGCAGGTGACGGTCACGATTTGCGACATCAACATCGATGCCGCCACAGCCGCGGCGAAGGCATTGGGAGGCTACGCCAGCCAGGTTGACGTGCGCAGGCGGACGTCCGTGGAAGCGGCCGTGTCGTCCGCCTCGGATCTGATGGGCGGCTGCGACATTCTGATCGCCAACGCCGGCGTCTCGACCATGCAGCACGCCCTTGAGCTCACCGACGAGGAATGGGATTTCAACTTCGACGTGAATATCCGTGGCGTCTTCCTCGCCAACCAGATTGTCGGGCGCCGCTTCAAGGCGCAGGGACACGGTGTCATCGTCAACACCGCTTCGCTGGCGGCCAAGATTGGGGCGCCGCTCCTCGCCCACTATTCGGCCAGCAAATTTGCGGTGCTCGGCTGGACGCAGGCATTTGCGCGCGAATTGGCTGGCGATGGCATCCGGGTCAACGCCGTCTGCCCCGGCTTCGTCAAGACCGGCATGCAGGAGCGCGAAATTGCCTGGGAGGCGCACTTGCGCGGGGTCACTCCGGAGCGTGTGATGGCCGACTATGTCGCCCAGACGCCGCTCGGGCGCATCGAGACACCGGAAGATGTCGCTGATGTCGTCATCTTCCTGTGCTCGGAGTCCGCCCGCTTCATGACCGGACAGGGCATCAATGTGACGGGCGGCGTCTATATGACCTGACACTGTCGCACCGAGGGCAGCAGCCGTGCGGCGGCTGTCGGATTGGCCTTCACGCCCGTCACACAGGAGCATCCATGGCATCGATCGTGTTTGACAACGTGGCCAAGCACTATGGCGATGCGTTTGTCGCCATTCCCGGTCTGAATATCGATATCCGGGACCGCGAGTTTCTCGTGCTGGTCGGGCCGAGTGGCTGTGGCAAATCGACGGCGTTGCGCATGATTGCCGGGCTCGAGGACATTTCCTCCGGACGGCTGCTGATCGACGGCGAACTGGCCAATCATCTGGCACCGCGCGATCGCGATATCGCCATGGTATTCCAGTCCTACGCGCTCTATCCGCATCTCAGCGTCGAGGAGAATATCGGCTTCGGCCTTCGCGTCCGCGGGGCCAGCAAGGCCGAGATCGCGGCTAAGGTGCGGGAGACCGCACGGCTTCTGGAACTTGGAGACCTTCTCGGCCGCAAGCCCAGCCAGCTTTCCGGCGGACAGCGCCAGCGCGTCGCCATGGGGCGGGCGCTGGTGCGCCGGCCGAAGGCGTTCCTGATGGACGAACCGTTGTCCAACCTTGACGCCCGGTTGCGCGGTCATATGCGCTCCGAGATCGCCCGGCTGCAGAAATTGACTGGCGTGACGACGGTCTACGTGACGCATGATCAGGTCGAGGCGATGACCATGGGCGATCGGGTCGCGCTGCTCAGGCTCGGCGTGCTGCAGCAACTCGGTGCTCCGCGCGAGCTCTATGACAATCCGGCCAATATGTTCGTGGGCGGCTTCATCGGCGCTCCGGCGATGAATTTTCTGAAAGCCCGGCTTGCCCTCGACGACGCCGGGCTGCGCGTCGAAATCGGATCGTTCCGCATGCCGATTTCTTCCGAGGTGCTGGCCCTGCGGCCGCGGTTGGCCGACTACGCGGGGCGAACGGTCATGTTGGGAATTCGCCCCGAGACGTTGAAGCCGGTCTCGCTGACCGGCACGACCGAGGGCGTCCTGCGCGGTGCGGCGAGCTTCATCGAAGACCTTGGCGCCACCCGGCTGGCGCATCTCGACATCGAGGCCGCCTCCAGTCTGGCCGAACTGCCGACTGAGGCCGACGAGGTCGCCCTGATGTCGCCACGCCTGAAGGTCTCCTTTGACGCCGCCTACCCGGTGCAGCGTAACGAACTCATGGGCGTGACCTTCGATCTGGCGCGGGTGCATTTCTTCGATATGGAGACCGAACTTGCAATTCGTGACTAGTGGTCCAGTTCCGACATTTGAGCTTGATCGTGCTGCAGACAGGGACTCACATATCAAGGTCACTCCACGAGAGCGTCGGCCTTCCGGTTGGTTTCGTTCTGCGCTCTGCCTCAAACTGTTGAATCTGGAGCACTTCCTTTCGATCGGATGGCCCATTTGATCCGGAAAGGCTTGCGGGGCGGCGAAACCGGCGGCGAGAGCGCATGAGCACTGTGATCGGACTCGATATCGGCACGACGTCGACCATCGCGCTGTTGATGCGGCCGGATGGCGAAGTTCTCGCGTCCGCTTCGCGTGCCTCGCGGCTCTACTCGCCGGAGCCGGGCTTTGCCGAGGCCGACCCCGAGCAATGGTGGCAGAACGCCTCAGAGGTGCTTGGCGAGGTGATGGCCGCGCATGCGGAGGCACGTGACGTCCGCGGCATCTGCGTCACCGGCATGCTGCCGGCCGTCGTCATCGTCGACGCGGACGGCGAGGTTCTGCACCGCAGCCTGCAGCAGAGCGATGCGCGCTGCGGTCGGGAGGTGGCCGAATTGGCCGAGGAACTGGATGAGGCCCGTTTCCTCGCCCGCACCGGACAGGGGCTGACCCAACAGCTTGTTGCCCCCAAACTCAGATGGCTGGCCCGGCACGAGCCGGCGGCGTTTGCCCGCATCGCCTGCGTGTTCGGCTCCTACGACTACATCAACTGGCGGCTGACGGATGAGACGACGGTCGAGCGCAACTGGGCGCTGGAAGCCGGCTTCGTCGATCTCGCCGACCACGCAATCGCCGACGATCTCGTCGCCCTGTCGGGCCTGTCGAGCGAGGTCCTGCCGCGTCTCGTCAGTGCCCATGAGGTGGTCGGCCGGGTCAGCGCGGCTGCGGCTGCCGCGACCGGCTTGCCGGTCGGCTGCCCGGTGATGGGCGGGGCGGCCGATCACATCGCCTCGGCGCTTGCCGCCGGTCTGACGCGGTCTGGCGACGTGCTGTTGAAATTCGGCGGCGCCGGCGACATCATCGCCATCGCGCCCCATCCCGAACCCGATCGCCGGCTGTTTCTCGATTACCATCTGGTGCCGGGCCTTTACGCCCCGAACGGCTGCATGGCCTCGTCCGGTTCGCTGCTCAGGTGGCTCGCCGGACTGATCGGCACGGACGGCAGCGACGATGGCCTGTTGGCACGGTTGGATGCCGAGGCCGCGGCGATCGAACCGGGGGCCGGCGGCGTGCGCCTGCTGCCCTATTTCCTCGGCGAGAAGACGCCGATCCACGATCCGCAAGCGCGCGGCACGCTGACCGGCCTCAGCCTCGGCCACACCCGCGGACATATCTGGCGGGCGGCGCTCGAAGCGATCGCCTGCGGTTTCCGCCACCATCTCGACGTCTTCGTCGATAGCGGCCGACCGGTCACCCGCTTGATCGCCTCAGATGGCGGCAGCCGCAGCCGGGTTTGGATGCAGATCGTCGCCGATATCTGCGGCGCACCGGTCAACGTTCTGGCCGATGCCTCCGGCTCGGCTCTCGGCGCGGCCTGGGTGGCGGCGGTCGGGCTCGGACTGGCGCACTGGCAGGATGTTTCAGCCAAGGCCGCCATCGGCACTGTGATCGAGCCTCATCCGGCGCATTGCGCCGCGTCGGAGGCGGTCTATCGCGACTATCGCGCCCTCTACTCGGCGCTCACCCCCTTCTTCAACCGAGAGGTCAAGGCATGATCCGCGCCGTTGCCTGGGACATCGATGGCACGCTGATCGACAGCGAACCTAACCACCACAAGGCCTTGCTGTCCGTCTGCGCACGCTACGGTCTGATCATCGCCGAAGACGATATGCGCTATGTCGGAATTGCCATGGACGCGGTGTGGCCGATGCTGCGGTCCCATTTCCCGCCGGAACTCGCCAAGGCGACCTGGCTCGCCGACATCGTCGACGCCTATATCGCCATGGCCGCGGACCTGAAGCCGATCAAGGGAGCGCTCGAGGCTGTCGAAGCCCTGGCGGCGGCCGGCATCAGGCAATGCTGCGTATCAAATTCGACCAGCCGGATCGTCAAGGCCAACCTGGCCGTCCTCGGCATCGGCCGCTACCTCGATACGACTATCGGCCGCGAGGACGTGGTCAACGGCAAGCCGGCGCCGGAGCCTTACGCACTGGCGTGCCGGCGCCTCGATCTGCCGCCCGACGCCGTCCTGGCGGTCGAAGACAGCGACGTCGGCGTCGCCTCGGCCCGCGCCGCCGGCTTGCCCGCGTTGCAATACGGACGGGATTTTGCGACGTTTTCAGCAGTCCTCGACCGGGCCTTGGCGGGAGGGCCCGTCGATGACCGCGTTCTGGCCGTCGACTGAGCCGGTGGCGCCGGCGCGCGCCGCACTCGTCATCATCGACATGCAAATCGACTTCTGCGCCCCCGGTGGATGGGTCGACCAACTCGGCGAGGACGTCAGCAACACGCGCTCCGTCATCCCGGCCATTGCCGAAGCGCTTGACATCGCGCGTGCCGCAGGCATGAGCGTCTTCCATACCCGCGAAGGCCATCGTTCCGACCTCAGCGACTTGCCCGCCAACAAGCGCTGGCGGACGCGCATGCATGGCCTCGGCATCGGTGACCAGGGCGCGACCGGTCGCATTCTGGTGCGCGGCGAGCCGGGCTGGCAGATCGTACCGGAACTCGAACCGCTGCCGGGTGAGCCGGTGATCGACAAGCCGGGCAAATCGACCTTCCATGCCACCGACTTCGAACAGGTTTTGCGGCTGAGGCGGATCACCCATCTCGTCATTGCCGGCGTCACATCCGATTGCTGCGTGCAGTCGACCTTTCGCGACGCGGCTGAGCGCGGCTTCGCTTCCGTCGTGCTGGAAGACTGCACGGCAGCAGTCGAAAGCCGCAACCATGACGCCACGATGGACATCCTGAAGGCCTATGGCGGGCGCTGGGGCCGGGTCGCTCGCCTCGCGGATTTCGCTGTGGCGGCAGGAGGCCCGCATGACTGAGAGCTTTGCCGGGATCGTCGCCGACCCCTATCACTGGCCGTTCGACGGCGCGTGGAGCGCGGCCGATACGGCCATGCTTCTCCTCGGCTTTCAGGCCGGGCCGGTGGAAGCCCTGTCGGCTGAGACGGAAGCCGCGTGCGCGCTCAAGGTCGCCAAGGTCGCCGGAAGGCGCGGCATCGCGCTTATCGCCTCGCGGCGGGGGACGTCGTGCCGCGTGTCGCCCACTGACGGGCTTCAGTGGCGGGCAGACGCGTGCCCGGCCCCCGGCTCGCCGGACTGGCAGCTCGTCGCGTCGCTTGCGGCGTTGCCGCTCGCCGGCATCATCGATCATCCCGGCGACAATGCCTTCTTCGCTACCCCACTGGAACAGATCCTGCGCAGCCGCGGCATCCGCAACCTCCTGTTCGCCGGACTGCCGACCGACGGATTGCTGCACGCGACACAGCGCACCGCCAACGACATGGGCTTCGAATGTCTGGCCATCGCCGATGGCTGCAAGGGCACGACGACCGAGCGCCATTTCGGGCAGTTGCGCATCACCACCTTCGGCAATGGTCTGTTCGGCGCAGTCGCATCCTCCGGGGCGGTGCTCGGCGCGCTCGGTGCCGAGGACCGTTCTTCCGAAACGTTCAAGGAAACGCCTGATGACGCGTGAGCGATGGTCCCGCCAGACCGGCAGTCTGGATTTTTTGACCCTGTCTGAGGCCTATGCGCAGGGCTGGTTGACGCCATCCGAGGTGGTCGAGGCCATCTACGAGCGCATTGCGGCGCGTGGCGACGATCACGTCTGGACCTACCTCGTTCCGCACGACGAGGCGCTCGCCGCCGCCCGCAAACTCGAAGCCGGCGGCAGCGGATCCAGCCCTCTGTGGGGCATCCCATTCTCCATCAAGGACTGCAACGACGTCGTCGGGTTGCCGACGACCAACGGCCTGAAGGAGAGCCTCTATATCGCGGAGACAACCGGGCAGGTCGTCACCCGTCTGTTCGAGGCAGGCGCCCTGTTGATCGGCAAGACCAACATGGACCAGTTCGGCATCGGCCTGGTCGGCATGCGGACACCCTATGGCGCTTGTTCCTCGGTGTTCAGCGACGAACATATTTCCGGCGGTTCCTCGTCGGGGTCCGCAGTCTCGGTCGCGGCGGGGTTGGCCAGTTTCTCGATCGCCAATGATGCCGCCGGCTCCGGTCGGGTGCCGGCCGGCTTCAACAACATCGTCGGCATCAAGCCGACGCCGGGTCTCGTCAGCAATGCCTGCGTCTCCGGCGGTGGCTGCGTGAAGACGATCGAGACCGTGTCGGTCTTCGCGCTGACGGTCGAGGACGGCATGGCGGTGATGCGCGGCATCGCCGGCTACGACCGAACCTATCCGTTTTCCAAGCCCGAGGCCGACGATGTGCCGCTCCATGTGGCGCCGGTGCCGTTGCGCTTCCGCTTTGGCATCCCGGCGGGCGAAGCGCTGCGCTTCTTCGGCGACAGCGAGGCCGAGCGGCAGTTCGCGCTCGCGGTGGAGCGGCTCATTGCCATGGGCGGCGAGCCGGTCCCGGTCGATTTCGCCCCGTTCGAAGAAACTCAGCGGATCCTCTACGACGGACCCTGGATCTCGGAACGGGCACTCAGCCTCGACGCCGTGCTGGCGCAATACGGCGACGCCATCCATCCCGTGACCAAGCGCATCCTGGAGAGCGGCGGCACCTATTCCGCGCAGGACGCGTTCCGGGCGATCCACCGCATCGCCGAATTGAAATGTGCGACACGTCCCGTGTGGGACGACATTTCCGTGCTCGTCGTGCCGACCACGCCGACGATCTACAGGAAGAGCGACATCCTGGCGGATCCGATCGCGCTCAACGCCAGGCTCGGCATCTACACCAATTTCGTCAACCTGATGGGGCTCTGCGGCGTCGCCGTGCCAAATGGCTTGCGCTCCGACGGCCTGCCGAGCGGCATCACGTTCCTCGCTCCCGGTTTTGCCGAAGCGCGGGCGGCCGGCTTCGCCGCAGCCTTCCACAAGAAGACCGCTACCGGCCTCGGACTGCACCTGAATGCCTATCCCGACTATCCGGCGGAGGCAGACGGCGCCGATCGCCGTGGCTGACGCGCCATCTTCCCGGCGATGATTTGCCGCTTATCCCTCTCCCGGCGGCGAACAAAGGCCCGCTCAGGATCGTCCTGGGCGGGCTTCTTGCTGTCGGCGTTGCTGGCCGCCGCGTCTCAGTGGATGCCGCGCGTCAGGCCCTGCACGAAATAGCGATTGAGGAACAGCACGATCAGCACGATCGGGATGGTCGAGAAGTGCGCCAGCGCGCCGAGCGTGCCCCAGGTGATGTCCTTGGTGCCGTAGGCCGACAGAAGTGCCACCGAGATCGGCTTCGAATCGAGCTTGGTCAGGAACATCGGATAGAGAAAGTCGTTCCAGGAAAACAGCACGCAGAACAGCGTGGAAGCGATGACGCCCGAACGCACCGCCGGCAGCGCCACCCGCCAGAAAGCTGCGAATTGGTGACAGCCGTCGGTCAGTGCCGCTTCCTCCAGTTCGGGCGGCAGGCTGCGGAAGTAGGAGAACATCATCCAGCTGACGAAGGCGCTGTTCAGCATGCAATTGATCAAGACGACCGAGATCCAGCTGCCGATCAGGCCGATATCGCGCATCATCAGATAGAACGGGATCAACGCCGCCACGGCCGGGATCATGCGGACGGCCATGAAGAAATAGGCGATGCCCATGGCCAGGGGATGGCGGGAGCGGGCGAGCGCGTAGCCGGCGGGCACGCCGAGGAGGAGCGAGAAGAACGCCGAACAGCCGGCGATCAGCATGCTGACGGCGATCAGCCGCCAGATGTCGAACACCAGGAAGACCTTGGCGAACTGGTCGAATGTCGGGGTGAAGCCGAAGTGCGGCGGGATGGAGAAGATCTCAACCGAGGGCTTGTAGGCCGTCGTCGCCAGCCACAGGAATGGCAGCAGAAAGAACGCCAGCATGGCGAGGAGAAAGCCACGGCGGGCCAGATCCGGGACAAAGCGGGTGATCGTCATCGTCCATTGGCCTTCTTGTCCGCCCGGCGGATCAACAGAACGAAGGCGGCGGCAATGACCGCCGTGCACAGAAGTGCGATGTTGGCTATGGCCGACGCCTTGCCGACATTGAAGAAGCTCAAACCCTCCTTCACCGCATAGACCATCAGCGTATTGGTCGCATTTCCCGGCCCGCCGCCAGTAGTGACGAAGACGCTGTCGAACACGCGAAAGGCGTCGACGGTGCGGATGGTCAGCGCCAGCATCACCGAGGGTAGCATCAGCGGCAAGACGACCAGCCGCAGGCGCTGCAACGGCGTCGCGCCATCCGCGGCCGCGGCCTCGAGCACGTCTCCCGGCAGGGCCTTCAGGCCGGCGAGCAGGATCAGCGCCATCAACGGCGTCCATTCCCACACATCGATGAAAACCAGGGTGCCCAAGGCGGTCGAGGGGGACGCCAATAGGCCCTGCGGTGCGCTCAAGCCCCACTGCGCCAGATAGTAGCCGACGAGGCCGTAGTCGGCGAGCAGCAGTCCCTTGAAGATCAGCCCGACCACCAAGGGCGTGATGGTCACCGGAATCAGGATCAGCGTCAGGCAGATGCGGTTGAACCGGTCGTCGCGCCACAGCGCCAGCGCAATGGCGAGGCCGAGAACGAGCTGGAAGGTCACGCCCGACACGGTGAACAGCACCGTATTTTTCAGCGCCTCCGCCATATCGGGATCGCTGAAGAGGTCGAGATAATTGCCGAGGCCAACGAAGTGCGCGCGTGCCGGGCGCAACAGGTTGTAGTCGAAGAAGCTGTACCAAATCCCGCGCGCCAAGGGCACGATGCCGATGGCGATAACGTAGATCACCGCCGGAATGGTCATGGCGACGAGAAACAGGCGCCGCCGGTCAGCGAAGGACTGTGGCAGCGAGACAAGCTGCCGCCATGCGAAAGGGCCGCCTGCTTCGGCCGAGGATGAAATGTCGGTCACGCGTCTGCCGTCTTTGGCTGGATGAGACATGAACCCGCCGCCTCTCCGTCGCTGGGACAAGCGACGGCCGATCTTGCGCGGCAACGGAGCGATCGGCAATTGCAACCCGTCCGAATGGCGGAACTCCTCCGGACGCATCGGGCTGAAGACTCTCGGGCTGCGCGCCCGGATACTGGTGGCAGAGGCGGTCAGTTGGTCGCACGGACCGCCTCTGCCATACCGAGTCCGTTGGGTCAGAACAGTTTGATCGCCGCCGCCTGCGCCTGGTCGAGCGCCGCCTTCGGATCGGAATGTCCGACCAGTACGGAGTTGACGGCGGTGCCGAGAATGTCCTGGATTTCCGGATATTCCGGGATGCGCGGGCGGTACTCGCCATCGCCATTGTCGAAGACTTCGGCAACCAGCGGCAGGAAGGGGAACTTTGCCTTCAGATCGGCGTCGACCATCTCGCTCTTCCTGAGGAAGCTGCCAGCACCCAAGAGGTTCAACTCCTTGTGCACCTTGGCACTGACCAGCCACTTGATGAAGGTCCACGCGGCCTCCTTCTGCTTGTCGGAGGCATCCTTGTTGATGGACAGACCCCAGCCGCCGATGCCGTAGACCTTGGGCAGGCCTTTGCCGCGCGGCGGCAGGGCGATGGCGACCTTGTCGATGATCTTCGAGGTCTTGGGGTCATAATAGCCGGGGGCGCCGACGGACCAGGTCTGCATGGTGGCAGCCAAGCCCTGACGGAAGCTCTCTTCGCGGCCGCCCCAGTCGTAGTCGGCGGCACCGGGAGGAGCGGCCTTCTGGAACAGCTCGGCATAAACAGTCAGGCTCTTGATATTGGCAGGCGAATTGATCGCCGGCTTGCCGTCGGGTCCGAGGATGGAGCCACCCATTTCGGCGTTGTATTGCATCCAGTCCTGGGCGACCGCCGGGCCTTTCTGGCCGTTGGCGACGAAGCCGTAGATCTTTTTCGACGGGTCGGTCAGCTTGTGCGCATCCTCGACCAGTTCTTCCATGGTCTCGGGCACCTTCAGCCCGGCGCTAGCGAACAGATCCTTGCGATAGGCCAGGACGTTGGCATAACCGGCGAAGGGGAAGGCGACCTGCTTGCCGTGATAGCCGCCGATCGAAGACATCAGCGCCGGATAGATGTCGTCGACATTCAATTCCTTGGCGTCACGCTTGATCAGATCAGTCAGATCCACGGAGTAGCCGTTCTGGGCATATTGCCCGGCCCAGACAATATCCATGGTGATGACGTCGTAGCCGGCGGTATGGCCGACATAATCGGCTGTCGTCTTGGTCAACAGCGAACCGTAATCGAGAATGTCGACCTTGACGGTGGCCCCCGTCTCTTCCTTGAATTTTGGTGCCAGTGTCGCAAGAACCGAGGCAAAGGGGTCGTTCATCGAAGCGACATTGAGCGTGACGCCCTCGAGCGGTTTGTCCGCGGCCGCGGCGATGCCGCTCATCGACAGCACCATCACGGTGGTGGCCGCAATCTTGCGAAGTTTCGATCGGGTTGATGTCATAAGTCGACCTCCGTGTCAGCGTGATCGAGTTCAACTGTACATCAAACAAAGACGCACACAAGTGCACTTGACGAAATTTCAATGAGCCGCCAATATCACAAAATGAAACATTATCACCCAAAATCGATGATTTTGTTGGCGCATTGCACCAGATTTGAGCAGGATCTCTGGGGCGCATGAATTCTACTCGGGATCCTCGTTCATCGTGCGGAGCACAGGGACTTGCAGGTCGACATGGGAGGGAGACCGTCAAAATGACGGTAAACGCTAGCGAAAAGCTCGCCTCGCTGGCCCGTAGCGCGCTGAGCGAGATGGAAGCGACGGAAGCGATCGGGCGCAGCTGGCTCGAAGCCCCGGTCAGCAACGGTGCAACGCCTGCCCACAATGTAGTCATCTGTGGCGCGGGATTGTCTGGCCTCGGCATTGCGTTCGGCTTGCGTCGGCGCGGCGTTCGGGGCGTCATCGTGCTGGACGAAAACCCGCGGGGGGCCGAGGGCCCCTGGGTGACGTCGGCACGGATGAAGACGTTACGCTCGCCGAAACACCTCGCCGGCCTCGATTTCGGCATCCCTAGTCTTACCGCGCGGGCATGGTACGAGGCGGCGTTTGGCGATGACAGCTGGCAGTCGCTCGGCAAGATCGGCCGTCACGAGTGGATGGACTATCTCACCTGGTACCGCGACGTGACGGGGGCCGAGGTGTTGAACGGAACACGGCTGACCGGCATCCGCCACAAGGAAACGCTCGACGGATCGCTGCTCGAACTCGACATCGAGGATGGCTCGGGATCGCGGCGGATGCTTTGCCGCCGTCTGGTGCTCGCCACCGGCATGGAAGGGTGCGGCGGCCCGCACGTGCCGTCACTGGTAGCGGACCTGCCGAGATCCACCTGGAGCCATAGTTGCGAATGCCGCGATTGCGGGTTTCTCAAGGACAAGTCCGTCGTGGTCCTCGGCGCCTCAACCTCCGGCTTCGACTGGGCGGTGGCGGCGCTGGAGGCCGGGGCGGCCCGGGTGACCATGCTCGGGCGGTCGCGGAGCCTGCCGCGCACTGAGGTGCTGGACTGGAGCAATTTCCCCGGCTTCCTGGTCGGTTATGCCGATCTGCCGGACGAGATGCGATGGGCGTTCGCGCGGCGCTATTTCACCTTGAAACCGCCGCCGACGCAGGATCAGTTCGATCGGGCAATCCAGCATCCGAATTTCGAGCTGCGGCTGGGGTGTCCGGTGATCGCCGCGACATATGGAAGCGATCGACTCGAACTCGAGACCGCCAGCGGGCAGATCACGGCCGATCATCTGCTGCTCGGCACCGGCTACGAACTCGATCTTGCCCGGCGGCCCGAGCTTGCGGCCCTGACGGAGGGCATGGTTCTCTGGCGCGACCGCCTGACGTGGCCGGACGAAACCGCCCTCGACCGGCAGATCGGTGCCCATCCCTATCTTGGACCGGCGTTCGAGTTCACCTCGAACAGTCCTGAGCATGCCTGGATCAACCGGGTGCATCTGTTCAACGGCGGCGCCCTGCCAAGCCTCGGTCCGATCAGCAATGGCGTGACAGGGATCAAGTATGGCCTGCCGCGCATCGTTGACGGTGTGGTCAAAGCGCTATTTGCCGAAGAGTCGGGCCGTTTCTTGAGCGAATTGGCCGGCTACTGCCACGCCCACTTCGATCCGCGCGGGCGCGATAAGACGAACGACAACGGGGAGGAAGCTTGATCATGATGCCGAACACGCCGGACGGGCTCGACCGAGCGCTCGCCGTCGCGCGCCAAGACAGCGTGGAATTTCCGCGCTATCTCGCCAATCACGCGCCGATGGTGCTGATGGCGCTCGACCGGCTCGGCGCCTCCAGCGATCGGCTGGACAACTGGTACGATGCCTATCGCGCCAAGAATGGTCTCGTGCCGTTGCCGCCGCCGGTTGCGCCGATCACCGAGGAGACTTGGCGGGCTTCGCTCGGCGACCGCAGCCGCGAGGCAGACTACCGGGCCTTCTTTACGATAGAAGTGCAGCGGCTGGGCCTGCCGTTGGCCATCAGCCAATATCTGCCGACCCTCATTCCCGGCGTGGCGGGCAGCGCGTTGCATCCGTTGATGCGGCTTGCCTATGCCGTCCTTAACAACGACCCGGTAGAGGCCGGCGCTGCGCTCGGCTATTGGGCCACCACTTATCTGCCGCTTCCCGCTGCCGGTCGGCATCCGGCTACAACCGAGGATCCTGGCCAAGTGCTGGCGATGGTCGGCGAGATCGAGGGGACGCGCGGCTATGAAGTCGAGATCGACCTGTTATGGCATCACATCCGCCATGTCAGCGGCCTCACGGGCTTCGCCCCCCTGGTCGACCGGCTCAAATTCACCTCGGACACACCGCGCCTGATGGCCGCGACCGCGCTGGCACTGTTCGCCGGCACAATGGACTTTTCAGCGTTGCATTCCGTCACCGGGCTGCATTGGATCCGGCTGATCGCACCCAATCTTGAGAATCCCGAGCCGCTCTACCGCGCCTTCTGGCAGGTGATCGCAGCCCTGGTGCCGCATATTGGCTTCCCGAGCCTGCCTGGTCCGGACGAACTCGCGGCCATGCGCGCCGTATCGGCGCCGCCGTGGGAGGATATCAAGCTCGCCGCCATTGCTTCGAACGACGAGCACGACATCAGCCTCGTGTATTCTGCCTGGTCGGAAGAACAGGTGTGGCGCGATTCCCTCTATCGTGTGGTCGCGGCCCGCCGTGTCGGACTCATTTGAGGGCGTGAGCATGGGTAGACCGTTGCTGATCCGGAATGCACGCCTTGCCGATGGTCGGCTGGCGAGCCTGATCGCCGAGGATGGCGCGATCCGGGATATCGGGGCAGAGTTGACGCCACCGGAGGGCGCGATCGTTGAAGACGCGGCCGGTCACCTGCTGCTTCCGGGCTTCGTCGAAGCCCATGTACATCTCGATAAGACGCTGATGGGCTTGCCGTTCATTCCGCATATTCCGGGCGGCAGCGTCGCCGAACGCATCGCGGCGGAAAAGACGCTGCGTCGCGGCCTGACCATCGGCGTGGAGGAGCGCGGCGGTCGATTGATCGAACAACTGGTGGCCTATGGCACCGTCGCGCTGCGCAGCCACGTCGATATTGACAGCGAGGTCGGGCTCAAGGGGCTCGAAGCGGTGCTGGCACTGAGAGAGCGCTATCGCGACCTCATCGACATCGAGACCGTCGCCTTTCCGCAATCCGGCATCCTGCGTGATCCCGGCACCGCCGGCATGCTCGACGCGGCGATGGCCGCTGGCGCCGATCTCGTCGGTGGGCTCGACCCGGCCGGCATCGATGGCGATGTCGCCGGCCATCTCGGCATCGTCTTCGGGCTCGCTGAAAAGCACGGCAAGGGCATCGACATCCACCTGCACGACGGCGGCGCACTCGGAGCGTTCGAACTGCGGCAGATCGCGCTCCGCACCCTTGCGGCCGGGCTTGAGGGCAGGGTGGTGGTCAGCCACGCCTTCTGCCTCGGCGAACTCGGCCACGCCGACTTCGCCGCCACCGCCGGACTTCTGGCCAAGGCCGAGATCGCCATCATGACGACCGCGCCAGGGCCGGTGCCAATGCCGCCGGTCAAACGGCTGATGGCCGCCGGCGTGCGCGTCATCAGCGGTTCGGACAATATCCGCGACGCGTGGTCGCCGTTCGGCAACGGCGATCTCCTGGAACGCGCCGGCATCGTCTGCGACCGGCAGGATTTTCGTGACGACGCCGATCTCGAACTGGCCTTCTCTCTGGTGACCGATGCTCCTTCACGCGTCATCGGCCGCGGTCCGGCCGTTGTCGCGGTCGGTGCCCCGGCCGATTTCGTTCTGGTCGCCGCCAGCTCGGTTGCAGAGACAGTGGCGAAGCGGCCGACGGAGCGGACCGTGTTCAAGCGCGGCCGCAAGGTTGCCGCGGCCGGCGAACTCATCGGTTGGTCAGACGGCTGATCCGGCGATGGCTGGGCGATGCGGCGCTCCGAGGCGCTGGTCCGGCGCCAGACGTGCGGCGTCCATGCGCCTCTCAAGATCCGACGCGCGCAGACCACGCGGACGGGCGGCTGTATCTGCTCTGGATCAGCTTGCTTGATCTGACGGGCGGGGAAGTCGTCGCGGTGGGGATTCTAGCATGTCCCGTCCGGCTCGCCCGCCGCCAGGCGGCGGGGGGGATGCCTACGTATGTCTTGAACACACGCGTGAAGTGGCTTTGATCGGCAAAACCACAACTGATCGCGATCTCCGCCAAGGTCGCTTCGGTTTGCTCAAG
>JARLIT010000123.1 GCA_031291575.1 Ancalomicrobiaceae bacterium | reverse complement strand
TGCCGTGGTCCGCGATGCCTGAAACGCTGCTGTCAACCGTGCCGAAGCGGCAGTTGATGATGCGACGGATGGTCTTAGGCGTGCCGGCCTTCACCCGCACTGTGCCGCCGTCGAGGTTGCGCCAGCCGCCGGCCTCCGCCGAAGCGCCGGCCAGGATCATGGCGAAAATCATTCCGCAGGCAACAACTATTGATCGCAATTTCAGCATCTGACCCCCCAGACAAATGTCAGTCCAGACCTACCATAACAGGGGGGTGATGCAACCGTAGTTTGCCTTGTGGGTATTCCCGATGCGTCCGGTCGAAAGCGCTCGGCGCGCCATGGCTGGATGCCGCCCTCAAGGGTCGCCTGCGCCGATTTCGCTCGGTTCGCTTCCGAGATCGCACCCTTGCTTGCTACCGAGGCGCGGCGCCAGCCAGCGCCAGCCGCGTTCGGCGAGCACGATCGCAAGGTAGACGGCGAAGATGCCGGCCATGACGTAGGGCGCGCCGTGCGGCGAATGCCGGTCGGCGAAGACATCGAGGCCGGCGCCGATCGCCGGCGGACCGATCAGCATGCCGACCGAGTACATCATGATGAAGGCGGCGTTGGCGGCGGCGAGATTGCTACCGGAATAGCTCGCGCCCAACAGCGTCAGGCCGACGGTGTAGAGCCCGGCGACGACGCCTCCCCAGACGACGAGGACGAGCGCCGTCTGCCAGAAGTCGGGGGCGACCAGCGGCAGGGCGAGCGCGCCGAGGACGCCGACCGCGGCGCACGCGAGCAGCATGTCGCGCCGATCGATTCGGTCCGACAGCATGCCGATCGGGATCTGCATGAGGAGATTGCCGAGGGCCACCGCCGAGACGAGCTTGGCCGCGACGGTCTCCGTCAATCCGAGGCGCAGGCCGTAGATCGGCAGGATGGCCATGCCGCCCGATTCGATGGCGCCGAAGGCGAGCGCGGCGAATGTCGCCACCGGAGCGGCGAAGACGAAGCCGATGACCGAGCGTCGCGGACCGGGCTCGAGCTCGGGCGTCTCGGAGACGGCGGTCAGGACCGGAAGTGCCGCGGCGATCAGGATGACCGAGCCGATGGCAAACGGCAGCGGCCCATGGCTGCCGACCACGGCAAGCACCGCCGGGCCAGCCGAAAAGCCCAGCGACAGGATAGTGGCGTAGATGCCCATCACCAGTCCGCGCCGACCGGGTGGAGACAGCGAATTGATCCAGAATTCGCTCATCACGAAGGCGACGGTGAGCGAGCCGTGGAAGACCAGACGCAAGGGGAACCAGCCCCAGTAGTTTTCCACGATGTGGAAGCCGTAGAACGAGACGCCTGTGGTCAGCAGCGCGCCGATCAGTAGCCGCCAGGCGCCGATGCGGGCAGCAAGCGGCGTGACGAAGGGGATGACGACGAGCGAGGCAATTCCGGCCATGGCCGTGTTGAGGCCGATCATCGCCCCCGAAACGCCGCGCGCTTCCAGAACGAGGGATAAGAGCGGCAGCCCGAGGCTGATGCCGGCGCCGACGGCAGCGGCAGACGAAATCATGGCTGCGAGGGCAAAGATGTGGGTGCGTTGAAATTCCGCCTCAGGGGCGGGCAAGCTACTCGACATGGCGCATTCGCCTCATTCGCTCTCCATATCGGTGCAATGTCACCGCAATCGGCCGCTCCAGCGTCGCCTACCGGCGTTGGACGGCCGGCCAGAGGTAACGGCTTGCCTGAAGCCTCTAAGTGGATGCGGAGCAAAAGTCCACCGGCTATTGCCTTAATCCTGTCCTGCAAAGCTCGTGCGACGCCGGCTCAGTTAATGCCGGCGGCGGCCGAGACATGCCGGTCCTAGAGCTCCAGCCGGGCGAAACCCTTGCTGCGCCAGAGGTAATAGGGCACCGCGACCTCGGGGGCGAGGCGGGGATCGGATTCGAGCCGCGCGCTCAGTTCTGCAAGGACGGTCAAGGTGATCGGCGGGAGCTGCAACCGGCCTGCCGCCTCGAAGGTGAGCCAGGCGACGTCTTCCAACTCGCCGGACGGGCCGAGGCCGTCGGCGGTTGTTGCCGCTATGTCGTCGGCGCCGACGGCAAAGAAGCGCGTGTCGAAACGCCGCGGCCGGCCGGGAGGCGTGATGGCCCGGGCGATCAAGCGGAACGGGGCAAGGTTCGGTTCGACGCCGGCAGCGGCAAAGGCGGCGAGCCCGGGCGCGGTCGCCGTATCGCCGCCGCTGCGGCTACAGCCAACGAAGATCCCGGCCTCCTCATAGGTCTCGCGCAGCGCGGCGACGCCGAAGGCGCGGGCCCGAGCCAAAGTCTTCGGACCTTTCATATCGTGCAGCAGCTTTTCGAGGACCGCCGGATGGTAGTCCCCGGCAAGTCGCACCCGGCTGTCGGCCGCATCGACCTTGCCGCCGGGAAACACATAGGCGCCGGGCAGAAACGCATGGCGCTGGTGGCGCCGCCCCATCAGCACGCGCACCGGTCCGCCGATGGCGCGGTCGAGGATCAGCAGCGTCGATGCGTCCTTCGGCCTCACGTTGGCATGCCGGCGCGAGCGATCCACGGCGTTCAGGCGTTCGATAAGGTCATCGCTCATCGCCACCGCAATCAGTCTCTGCGTGCGCTACCGGCCGGATCGGGAACCGCGGTGTCCTCGCCGCGGCGTGGATCGAAGCCGTGCATGTAGAGCGCCCACTGCAAGCCAATGACGCCGCCCTTGACGATCGGCAGAAGCGTCAGCGACAGGATCAGCGTCAGTGGCAGCCAGATCGCCAAATGGATCCATTCGGCCGGATGCCAGGCGCGTTCGACCAGGAGCATGCCGGCGATGATGATGTGGCCGACGATGATGATGGTGATATAGGGCGGGAAGTCGTCGGCCCGGTGGTGGAACAGTTCCTCGCCGCACACCGAGCAGGTGGCGTTGACCGTCGTATAGCCCTTGAAGATATGGCCCTTGCCGCAGTTGGGGCAGCGGCCGGCGAGGCCACGGCGGATCGCCGTCCCGAGCTGGCGCTTCGGCAGCACGTCCGCAGGGTGTTCGCCGGCAACAGCGGCCGTTTCGTCGTAGACAACGGGCATCGGGACCTCGGTTTGTTGCCTGAGCCCTTCATCCTGAGGAGCGCGGCGGAGCCGAGCCTCGTTAGGCGCGAAGGGCCATGGACTTGGCTGTGGCCGCTGGGCTGGAAGCTTCAGCCTTCATGGTTCGAGGCTCGGCTTCTACCCATGAAGGACTCCGATCTCAACGGGACGTCGGTGTTCGGACCTGAATATAGCGCGATGCCGGCAAATTCCGAGACCGGCAGCGCTCTATTCCTGCGACGCCATCTCAGACCTTGGGTTTAGCGCTCGCCTAGTGCCGCGACCTAGCGCGCGGTCCATGTCCGGAGGCGCCGCGACTGCGGATGCCCAATTCGCGCGGGCTGCGCGGCGGCTTCTGGAACTTGCCCTCGCTCAGAAGTTCGAACCTGAGCGCACCGGCGAACGGCTGCGCCTCGACGAGGCGGACTTCCACGACATCGCCGAGGCGATGCGTCTCGCCGGTCTTCGAGCCGATCAGCGAATGGGTCTTGTCGTCGTAGACGAAGTATTCCTCGCCGAGCGTCGAGATCGGGATGAAGCCGTCGGCGCCGGTCTCGTCGAGGCGGATGAACAGGCCGGACTTGGTGACGCCGGAGACCTTTCCGCCGAATTCCGCCCCGACGCGATCCACCAGATGGCGGGCGATCAGCCGATCGTTGGTCTCGCGTTCGGCTAGCATGGCGCGTCGTTCGGCAGCCGAGATCTCGGCGCCGATCGCTTCCAGTTTCTCGTCGATCGCCTCTGGCAGTCCATCCGAACCGAGCCGAAGCGCGCGGATCAGCGCCCGGTGCACGATCAGATCGGCGTAGCGGCGGATCGGCGAGGTGAAATGCGCGTAGCGTCGCAGGTTCAGGCCGAAGTGGCCGATGTTGAGGGGATTGTATTCGGCCTGCGCTTGGCTACGCAGCACCACCTCGTTGACGAGCCCGGCCTGCGGGCTGCCGGCAAAGCGCTCGAGGATGCGGTTGAGGTTCGACGGCCGGATGCCGCCCTTCGACGCCAGCTTGACGTCGAGGGTGGCGAGAAAATCCTTCAGCCCCTCGATCTTCTCCGGCGATGGCGCATCGTGGATGCGGTAGACGAGCGGTGTGTGGTGCTTCTCGAGCGTCTCGGCGGCGGCGACGTTCGCCTGGATCATGAATTCCTCGATCAGCTTATGCGCATCGAGGCGGACGGGAACGACCACCTTGTCGACGGTGCCGTCGGGCTTCAGCAGGATCTTCCGCTCCGGCAGGTCGAGATCGAGCGGCTCGCGCTTCTCCCGGCCGCGCTTCAGGGCGGCGTAGGCGGCCCACAACGGCTTCAGCACGCAGTCGACGATCGTCTCGGTGTGGTCGTTGGGGTGGCCGTCGATCGCCGATTGCGCCTCCTGGTAGGAGAGCTTGGCGGCCGAACGCATCATGATGCGGTGGAACTTGTGCTCGATCTTGTGGCCGTCTGGGCCGATGCGCATTTTGACCGCGATCGCCGGCCGGTCGACCTTCTCTTTCAACGAACATAGGTCGTTGGAGATGCGTTCCGGCAGCATGGGGACGACGCGATCGGGGAAATAGACGGAATTGCCGCGCCTGAGCGCCTCGCGGTCGAGGCCGGTGCCGGGGCGGACGTAGGCGGCGACATCGGCGATGGCGACTGTGACGACGAAGCCGTTCGGGTTGTCCTCGGCCAGATCCGGTTCGGCGTAGACCGCGTCGTCGTGGTCCTTGGCGTCGGGCGGATCGATGGTGACGAGCGGTAGCCTGCGCCAGTCCTCGCGCCCGGCCATCGTCGCCTCGCGGCACTCCTCGGCCTCGGCCAGAACCGCGGGGGAAAACACGTGCGGGATGGCGTGCGTCAACAACGCGATCTCGGTGACAGCCTTCTCTGTCGCCATCGAGCCGATGACCTCGCGCACTTTCGCCCTGGGCAGGCCGAAGCGGCCCAGGCGTGCGACGTCGATCGAGACGAGATCGCCGTCGCGGGCATCCTTGAGGTCGGTTTCGGCGACGGCGTATTCCTTCGACTTCTTGTCGATGGGCAACACCCGGGCGCTGCCGTCCGGGCCGACGCGCAGGATGCCGAGCCCGGCGGCCGGGCGCTTTTCCAGGACGCGGATGACGCGGGCGGCGTAGGGCGCCTCTTCGCCCAAGCGGCGACGCTCGACGATCTTGACGAGGAGCCGGTCGCCGACGCCGGCGGCGGGGCCGGAGCGGCGGCCCGCATCCGGCAACACCAGAATCTTCGGCGCCGGGCCGGCATCCTCCTCGTCCCATTCGTCGGGGACGGCCAGCAACTCGCCATCGCCGTCGCGTTCGCCGACATTGGCGACGAGGACCTCGGGCAGTTCGCCGGCGGGCACCAGACGCTTGCGGTGTTTTTCCACCGCGCCGCCCTCGGCCAGTTCCTTCAATAGCCGCTTCAGCGCAATCTTGGCGCCGCCGGACAATTTGAAGGCGCGGGCAATTTCGCGTTTTCCCGCCTTGCCGGGGTGTTCGGCGATGAAGGCGAGAAGCTGTTCGCGGCTCGGCAGTTCGCCGGGCATGCGGGGAGGAGCAAACTGGTCCGGCTTCGGTCTTGCCGCCCGCGCAGCCACAGGCTTGGCGGGCTTGGCGCCGGCGGACTTGGGAGAAGCGCGGCGGGCCTTGCGGTTGGCAGCCGGGGCCGGCGGACTATCGGCAGCTGGATCGCCGGCTGGCACCGGTAAATCGATTGCGGCCGGTGCAGTCTCGGCAGGGGAGGGCGCGGCGGGTGAAAGCGCGGTGCCTTCAACTGGGGCGGCGGTGTCGGAGGGGGAGGGTGTCTTGGGGCGTCTCGCCAAAGAATCGGATCCTAGTGAAGTCAACAGATAGTGTAGTCCCGGACCAGCTTCAATCCGACGCGATTTATGGGGGGGGCCGCCGAGGGCGGCGCACGCCTCGGCGCGTCCGGTCGGACGGCCCATTCCTGCGACGCTATTCCCCTGAACAGCGCGCCGTCATGGCTCAGCCGATCAGCCCGACCATTCCCGATCCGTGCCGTTCGAGCCGGCCGGCGAGATCGAGCTCGAGGAGGATCAGATGCACGACGGCGGGGTGCAAGCTGGTCGCACGGATGACGTCGTCCACCGGCGTCGGGGTATAGCCGAGCGCTTCGACGACTAGGCTGCGCGCCCGGTCCATGTCGCGACCCGACGAACCGTCGTCGTCCGGCTCGTACGTTGGCTCGGACGCCGATGATTCCGGCGGGTCCCAGTCTGCCATCGGCTTCAGCGCCTCGATCAGATGGTCGGGCGAGGCGATCAGCGTGGCGCCGGAACGGATCAGATCGTTGCAGCCTTCGGCGCGCGGATCCAAGGGACTGCCCGGCACGGCGAATACGTCGCGGCCCTGTTCGGCGGCAAAGCGCGCGGTGTGCAGCGAGCCGGAACGGGCCGCGGCCTCGACCACCACCACGCCGAGCGCCATGCCGGAGATCAGCCGGTTGCGGCGGGGGAAGTCGCGGGCGCGGGGCTCCCAGCCGAACGGCATCTCCGAGACGACAGCGCCGCCGTCTTCGATGATGGCGGCGACGAGGTCGGCGTGTTCGGGCGGATAGAGCCGATCGAGGCCGCCGGCCATGACGCCGACGGTGCCGGTCCGTGTCGAGGCTTCGTGTGCTGCGGCATCGATGCCACGGGCCAGCCCCGAGACGACGGCATAGCCTGCCTCGCCGATGGAACGGGCGAGCGTTCCGGCGAATTTGCGGCCGGTGATCGAGGCGTTGCGGGCGCCGACGATGGCCACCGTCGGTCGGTCGAACAGGCCCGGATCGAACAGGCCGGGCGGCTGTGTGCCCACGCCTAAGCGCCCGGTGCCGCCCTTGACGGCCAGAAGCGGCGGCGGCCCCTCGATCGCGCGCAGGTAGCGCGGATATCCCGGTTCGCCGAGTGCGACGAAGCGGGCGCCGAGGCGGTGGGCGGCCTCCAGTTCGCGGTCGATCTCGGCCGCTCCGGCGATGCGGATGCGCCCGCTCGCGCCGCCGCGCCGGGCGAGATCCGGCAGGGCCTCCAATGCCTTGTCGGCCGAGCCGAAGTGGTTGACGAGGGCGCGGAAGGTGACCGGTCCGACGTTTTCCGAGCGGATCAGCCTGAGCCAGGCTCGGCGCTGGGCGTCAGAAAGAGTGACACCGGGCAGGCCCGGACGCGGCCGATCCTCGCTCATGCCGACACGCTCCGGAGCCGGTGGGTCGGAAGGGCCTCTTGCTTGCACACGGTGGCGAACGGCGACACGGACAGCGACCCGGGGAAATGCGCTGCCGGGATAGTCAACCGGCCTCCGGCGAATTGCAATCCCTGATTATTCCGTGGCGGCTGCGCCTGCTCACTCGGGTTTGTCGGACTCCGGGTTGGACTCCGGGGGCTCGATCGGGTCCGCGGCGGCTGCCGTCTTGGTGCCGCCGATGTGCGGCTCGGTTCCGGCGAGGAGGCGGGCGATGTTGGTGCGATGGGTGAAGAAGACGAAGGCGGCGAGCACCAGGAGGACGACGCCGAGGCTCACGTTCGGCGCCGAGGAGGGCTCCGATCCGCCGGCCGGTACCGACACTGCCAGCGCCAGCACTCCGAGCGGCGTCAGCACGCTGGCGATCAGGGCGGCAAGCGAGGAGATGCGGAAGATGAACGCCACCAGCAGCCAGAGGACGCAGAAGGCGACGGCGGCCGGCCAATACAGCCCCAATTGCACGCCGATGAAGGTGGCGACGCCCTTGCCGCCCTTGAACCGCAGCCAGACCGGGAAGACGTGGCCGATGAAGGCGCCGAGGCCGGCGGCGACCGCCGCTCCCTCGCCCCAGGCGTAGCGCACGCAGATGATGACGATGGTCGCCTTCAGCATGTCGGCGGCAAGCGTCGCCGCCGCGAGCACCTTGTTGCCGGTTCTCAGGACATTGGTGGCACCGATGTTGCCCGAACCGATGGCGCGGATGTCGCCGAGGCCGGCGGCCCAGGTGAACAACAGGCCGAAGGGGATGGAGCCGGCGAGATAGCCGATCAGGACGGCGACACGGATGATGGGATCATAGGCGGACATGGGAGCACCAGGGGTTCCGAGGCGGGCTTTCGGGAGAGCCGGCAGTGCCGCATTGGTAGCCGAGCCGGCGGGCGCCGTCCATCGGCCGGACGGGGAGATGACGGCCGGCTGACCGCAATTCACACTGTCACGCGGCCGTCACACGCCTTGCCTAAGCGGTTCTGAATTCGTCCGAGAGGGAGGTCGAGCCGATGATCCGCCGCACCATTCGTTGCACCATCGCGAGCTTGGCGCTCGCAACCGCGTTGACGCTGCCTGCTGCCGCCACGACGTTCAAGGACGCCGGCCATGGCGTACAGCATGTGCTGTTGATCAGCGTCGACGGGCTGCACGCCGAAGACTTGGCGCTGTTCGCCAAGGCAAACCCGGGCTCCACACTCGCCAAGCTCGTCGCCAGGGGGACGGTCTACGGTCGGGCGATGACGCCGGCCCCGGCCGACAGCTTCCCCGGTCTGTTGTCGTTCCTCACCGGCGGCACGCCGAAGTCGACCGGCGTCCTCTATGACGACAGCTTCGACCGCGCCCTGTCGCCGGCCGCTTCCAACTGCACGGAGAAAGGCGCCGAGGTCGTGTTCGACGAAGCCGCCTCCAAGGACGAGAAAGACGTCAACACCACAATCGACGAGGCGAAGCTGCCGCGCGATCCGGCGAACGGCTGCAAGCCATTCTATCCGCACCAGTATCTGCGCGTGAACACGGTGTTCGAGGTGATCAAGGCCGCCGGCGGGCGCACCGCCTGGGCGGACAAGCACCCCGCCTATGATCTCGTCAATGGGCCCTCGGGCAAGGGCGTCGATGACCTGTTCGTGCCGGAAATCGCGGCCGGCGACGTCACCGATTCTGTCGCCAAGACGGAAGCCTATGACGATACCAAGGTCGCGGCCGTGCTGAACGAGATCGCCGGACACGATCATACCGGCACTGCCGCCGCGCCTGTGTCGACCATCCTCGGCCTGAACTTCCAGGCGGTCAGCGTGGCGCAGAAGCTGAAGGGCGTCGGCTATAAGGACGCCCGATTCACGCCTTCGGACGGGCTTGCCGAGGCGCTCGCCCATACCGATGCCTCGATCGGCAAAATCTCCGATGCGCTGTTGAAGGCAGGCATCGCGGATAAGACCTTCGTCATCTTATCGGCCAAGCACGGCCAGTCGCCTGTCGATCCGAGCTTGCGCAAGATCCTCGACAAGAAGGCGCTGACGAAGGCGATCGAGGCGGCGGCGCCGGGTGGCGTCGCCCATACGACCTATGACACCGCCGCCTACATCTGGCTGAAGAACCAGGCGGAAGCGCCGGCGGTCGCCAAGATGCTGCAAGACCGCAAGGCCGAGTTCTCGGTCGCCAAGGTTTACGAGGGGGCGACACTCACGGAGTTCTTCAACGATCCCAAGACCGACGGGCGGATGCCTGACGTGATGATGCAGCCTGTCGCGGGCGTGATCATCACCAAGGCGAGTGCCTCCAAGATCGCCGAGCACGGTGGCTCGCTCACCCTGGACCGGCACGTGGCGCTGGTCGTCGCCGGCCCCGGCGTCAATACGCTCAAGATCGACGCGCCGGTCAGCACGACGTCGGTTGCCCCGACCATTCTCGGCGTATTGGGGCTCGATCCGGCCGCGCTCGATGCGGTCAAGGCCGAAGGCACCCAGCCGCTGCCGGGC
>JARLIT010000122.1 GCA_031291575.1 Ancalomicrobiaceae bacterium | reverse complement strand
TTTTGCCGATCGTTGCGCGCAATCTTCGCCTCAATACGCCGACTGCACGGGCAGAAATCCTCGACGCCGTCCAGCAGGACCTGGTGATCGGGATCGGCATGTCGATGCAGCTCGACGGGCAAGCTCGCCGCATCGCTCAGGCATTTGCCGCCGATGGCGTCGACGCCACACTGGTCAAGGGGCCGGTGTTCGCCAGCCGGATCTATCCGTTTGCCGCGGATCGCCCGTTCACCGACGTCGATCTCGTCGTTCCATCGGCACAGCTGCCGGCAGCCTGCGCGGTTCTGGCGAAGCTCGGCTACATCCTTCACCAGAAACGCTGGTTCGATCAGTCGTCGCGCAACCAGGAATACAAGTGGGGCGTGGCCGAATTCCCGTACCTGCTGATCGAGTTGCACGGCAATCTGGTGCACTATCCCGGACTGCGCCGGACAGTGTCGTTCGGCTACCGCGAGTTGATGCTGGCTGGCGACGGCGACCCGGCGGCGCCTCTGGCGCTGTTGATGACGGCGATCGTGCACGCCGCATACGGGCACAAGTTCCATCGGCTGCATTTCGTCGTCGACATCCTGCAGGCCTTCCGGGCGCTGTCGGATGCCGACAAGGCCGCCTTGCCGGCCCGCGCGCGCGCCTTGGGGCTGGCGTTCGACACGGCCTCAGCGCTCGATCTCACCGGACGGCTGTTTGCCGAGCCGGACGCCGTGGCGCTTGCCCGCACGGTCTGCGAAACGCCGGTCACCCGCATAGCGCGCCGGCTGCTGACGGCTTCTGCCGTCATCAACGCCGGTTCGACCGAGGGGAGGGCATCGTGGTTCGCCCGACGCTCCTACCGGCTGCTGCAGATCGCATTCGCCGGCTGAGACGCCTCAGGCTTGGTCGGCTGGATGCGGATTGCTGGCGTCGAGGGCGTCCAGCACCGCCTGGCCGAGACTGGCGGGATCGCGGCCGAGCGCGATTTGATAGGCCGGGACGCGCGCCGCCAGCGCGCAGATATCATCGAACCGCGCCCGTTCCTGAGCGGGCAGCCCGTCGGCGCCGTGCCGCACGTTGTCTGTCAGCCAGGTGAGCGCAGCCTCCTGCGGCGTCAGCGGCGCCCATGTCGAGGTACGTGCGCCACCGCTGGCATCGCGGGTCAGATGGAACGTCGCAATCACCGGGGTCGGGCCGACCGGAGCGAGCGACGTCGCCTCGAGACGGGACAGCGGCAGCGGCGCTTCGCCCGCGCTGTCCCAGGCGACGGTCTCGCCGAGCGGGATCCAGGGCATCATCGCCGCTGTGTTGCGATGCACTTTCAACGAGCGGGGCAGCCCCCAGGCGCTTGGCGTTTCGCCGACGCGCACGACCATCGCGTCGTCGGAGGCCAACCGGAACCCTGCTGCGATGAGTGCTAGACTGCTCGTCGTCTTGCCGACGCCGCTCGGGGCGTGGAAGAGGACCAGCCCGTCCGGAGAAACGTGGCCGCGGTACGAGGGCGGTGGCAGCAGGCCGGCGGCGTGCAGCAGAATCTGGCCGGAGGCATGCAGCACCCGCTCCAGTGCCACCATCAATCCGTTGGCGCGGTCGGCCGCGGTCGGCGCACCGAACACCAGCCGCCCGGACGCCGTATCGGCATTCCACAGGAAGCTGAACGATGAAACCTGCAGGAGCCGCGCCGCCCCGGCCTCGGCGATGCTGAAATCGCCGAGGAAGACGTCGCACCCCTCGGCGATCAGGCGGGAGGCCTCCAGGCCCGGCAGCGGCTCGCCGAACTCCAGAGCCAGCCGGATCGGCTTGCGATCGGTCGGGTCGACAGCTCCGTCTGCCAGCCGCAAATGCCCGATCGTGGCATCGAGTTCGCTGATCAGCTGCGCCGTTCCGCCGGTGACGTCGAACCGCCTCCCCTGCAGATCGTAGGAAGCTTCAATCATCGCTGTCTTTCGCCCTCTGCCGGCTGGCGCTCGACCCAGATCGTCGTCATGCCGTCCTGAGGCGTGTTGACAACGCAGCTGCCGGCGATCTCGACCCAGCAATGTGCGGTTAAGCGGTCGACCGGGCCGGCGCTCCGACCGACGGCGAAGTGCAGCTCCGGCTCGTGGCCGGCCGCTGTCAGGAAATAGGCGCCGAGCAGGCCTTGGCGGAGGCAACGGCGATCGCGCATCATCCAGGGGTGGCGGGTCGTGCGCAGCACGGCGGCGGCAATCGTTGCGGTCGACAGGCCGCGATACCGACCGGGGTGGCTCGGTCGCGCCAGCTTCAACACGTCAGCAAGATCCTTTTCGGCGACCCGGAACGGCAGCAGACGCGCGCGCAGCCAGAGCTCCAGGCGAAACCGCACCATCGTCTGGAAATTGACGCGCTCCGAGGCTGACAGATCGATTGCAGAATTCGACGCGCTCAATTGGCGCATATCAGACCCAGTTGACGCAAGTGACCGACGAGTTCCTCAAGATCGGCGCTCAATGTCGCTCGGTCAACCTCGAACTCCTCCAACAGGAGTGTGATGATCGCGTCGAACTCGCGCACGCCATCGAGATGGCTGAGAAAACTCTCGGCCGTCTTGTTGCAGGTGAACAATTGCCCGCTGTCGCTGGCCAGCAACACGGCGCCATCGCCGACGGACTGCAACACGACGTTTGGGGAAAGACGATCGGCCATGGTCTTCAATCACGTGTTCGGAATACAGATATGACCGCCCATCCGGCTCGCCGGAATGGACGGCCCTAGCCTGACAGCCGCTAAACCAGCCGACCGACCGCGCCATACGACAGCAAGCCAACGATGGCACGGGCTGGCATGACGCCAACTGCCATCGTCGTCACTGTGCTGCTTCGGATCGTCAAGTCGGAGCAGAAGAAGTGTTCAACCGGGCGGTGATCTTGCTGAGTTTCGGACCGGCGACGACCACCGGCTTCGAATAGACTTGCCTGAGCTTGGCGGCTTCCGACTTCGTCATATGCGTCCCCTTTGCCAAATTGAATCTGCAGATTTGGCCGAAAACGAACCAAACTGCCGCTCACAGACCACCGGGCCTGGAAACATCGTTCGCGCCCGTCCGGCGACGTCCCGAACCGAGAGAACTACTGCGGCTGTTGTCCCGAAACGATCGCCTGCCCACTGGTAATGGCGCTCAGCTTCGGTCCGACCGTAACCGCCGGCTTGGAGTACGCGCGCTTGCCGGCCTTCTCACTTGACGTCGTCATTCTCTTGCTCCGTCGAATCCAGATTGGTTCAGACTAGTCAACCACAACCACAAGGGATAGTCCGGTCGAATGCCAACCGCCCGAGCCTGGGCGATCGACGAGGGCCGGCCAGCCACATCAGCCCTTGTTGGGGGTGCCAGATGTGTTGATGCTCGCCGTGATGGCGCCGAGCTTCGGCCCGTCCGCGATCTTCGGCTTGGAATAGGTGTCTTTTCGCCGTGTCTTTGCCTGCTCGGTCATGTCGGTCTGTCCTTCTATGAAGTCGTGGTGTCGATCGGCATCGCGACGTGCCACAAGATTGAAGCCACTGCAGCAATTGTCCGGGAGAGCGTAGCACCGGCCCTTGGTCGGAACCTAATGGACCATCTGCCTATTTCCACATATTTCGGATCATTGTGGCCACTACGGCGGCGGCGAGGCTTGACCCGAAATGGTCGTCGCGGCCGTGACTGCGCCGAGCTTGGGGCCAAGTGCAATCCTGGGCTTCGAATAGGCGGCCTTTCGAGACGTCGTAGGCTCGGTCATCTAGTCTACCCCCGATTGTCAGTCCACAAGCAAGGCCGACGAGCACCGAAGAAGTACACTGAACCACCTGGGCTGCCCCGGTTCATCTCAGTTTTGCTGCATCCCGGCGGATCTCATCGTGGCGATCGTCAAGCTTTGTTTGCGCCTGAAACGTTCGGCGTGGCGGTGATGGCGCCAAGCTTCGGCCCGAGCGTAATCTTGGGCTTCGAGTAGGCGGCTTTTCGAGACATCGTCGGTTCACTCATCTGGTGTGCTCCCCCAAAAAACGTTGACAGAGTTCGTGCTACCCGCGGCGCAAAGAAGACAATCACACTCTCTTGCCATGCGAGCCAACCGCCGCATGGCACAGGCGCAACGTCGGCCTCATGTCGCCGGATTAAAACTTGTTGCCCGACGTGACTTGCACGGCCGTGATGGCGCCAAGCTTCGGCCCCGTGACGATTGCGGGCTTCGAATAGACTTTCTTCTTTGTCGTTGTATTGCTGCTCATCGACACAACCTTCTCAAATCGCCAAGCCCTGGCAACCAACGCATCCCCGTCCGATCCCGGCACCCCGCCGTATCCGGATCGACGCCTTCGCAACGTTCAGGGCGCGCTCGAATCGCTGCTCAAGCATCCGATCCCGAGGAATTCCCATTGAACGGCGGAATCCGTTCCATTGGAAAGCGCGTTATGTAACCACACGTATTTGATAGACTACGCGAATGCGGATCGCCACGGCGGAAAAGCGGCGATCTCGACGATACGAGCGCGTGTTGCAATTCTGACACGTTGGCCGCGGCGGGCGCACTTCGGGCCGGTGGGCGGGCTCATCAAATTGGCTGCCATTCCAACGGGTGAGCTGGAACACGGTCACGCAGGGGATCAAAGGCTTTCCGTCCTACATGGACAGAACAGGATGACGCCGTTCGGCGTCGGCGCTCGTAACTCCAGAAATACCCACGCCCCTGCGCGGTTGGGACGCGCGCCTGCGTTCCGGATTGACTTGGCTCTGCTCGGGCCGTCGGGACGTTCTCGACGAAAGCGAACATCAGCGCATCGATGGGGCGGCACTTGGGGGCTCCGGCCGCAAATCGCATCGGCCTCTTGGCGACGGTGACATGCGGGTCTTGGCTGGCGCTGGTACTGCCAACGCAAACTGGCGCATCAAGCCCCCAATGAGCTAGGCGATGCAGTCAAGGGGGGCATCTGATTTTGTAAAGATGTCATGCCAGAAGTAGACAGCGTCAACGCTGCGCTTGCTTTTAACTTTTGGTGGTGGTCGAGAAGAAGTGTGAGCAGGCCCAAGTACTGTGCAAGCGGCGGCCGAACGCCGCCGGCTCTGCCCGAGGGAGGGCAATTTCCGCAAGGCTCAGGCGAACGCGGTCGTTGAGCCACGAGGCGGACGTCGCCGACGACCGGCATAAGCGAAATAGAGCAATCGCACTATTCTGTCGTTGGTGCCCTAAATCTGAACGCCGTCAAGAGAAATAATGCGACAACCAAGGGAAGGAATGTGTTTACCTCCTCCAAACGAGCGAATATGAAGGTGATGATCGCCATTGTTATGAACATCAGCTTAACAGCGAAATGCCTACCGTCGCGAGTGCCCCCGCGCAGCATAACCAGGCCGCCCAGGAAGGCAATTATGAGAAATAGACCGGCGCCCTGAGTCCACCAGAACCCGTCCTTGAGCGTCCCGAATGTCATTGGCAATATCATCAGCTGTCGGCCAATTAGCCCAATGTTTTCCTTTACGACTATCCATTGGCCGAGGAATTCAGTTGAGCCGCCATGTAGTGGAGCAACCGCATATGAATGGCGGGTATAAGTGGTGATCAGCATAGATATGCCGACCAAAGCGACAAGCACATAATTGATCGGCCGCTTAAGCATGTTTACCGCATTGAATGACCGGATATCGTCCGCGTTTAGGGCAAAAGCTATCAGCATCGGTATATATATAACTTCTTCAAAAGAGAATTGCCATAGAACGAAAAGAATCAAATATTGCGTAAACTTTGCCAACAGCGATTGGCTTGATAGGAAGATCATGAACATAATAATGGTGAACAGCTCTGTAACCAAATCGAACGTCATAACCCAATATCCGGCATCGAGCGTGAATATGTTGGCGACTGAAAATGCAAATAGCAATCCGGCCGAAATTTCCACTGAGAGGCCGAGAATGAAATACAACATAGTCACCATTGAAATAGAAATAGCCAAATACAGTACTCTATGAGTAATGAACGTTGCGTATTCATAGGACTGGCCTAAAATCTTAGAAATCAGATCGATTGCAAATGAAGGCAAGAGCCGTTGCTGGAATCCATCGATGTCTGCCTTTCCAATCAAGATATTATAATCTTGTTGGGCAAATTTGAAGTAATGATCACCATGGGTGACCAACTCGGCCTCATAACACACTGAGCCCAATAGCCAGGCGAAAATTAGCAGAAACGCCACACGTCCGGCACGCGACATCATTGACTCTCCAAGCGTATTGGGTGGCTCTACTTAGTAGAATAGACTGAGTTGCCCAACTGTACAACCTTCGTCAACGTGTTCTGGATCATAGACTTTCCGTTGATGCCCGGCAAGAAACTATTGGCACGTCGACGACAATGCGCGGTAATCGCGTCCTCGTCATCGAATGCTAGCGACCTCCCTGGAAGAAAGGGGGGCGGGTTGACGTCCTTGCGGTCATCGTCGCGCTTCCAGAGCAGCCATAGGCCCGTCCTTGGGGGGGGCGAACCCTGACGGCCCAATGGAGCGCGTCGGAGGTCAACCGGCGCCGCGGCGATGCAATTGAGCTGCGGCCTACCGAACCTTCTGATGTCATTCTTTCGCATCCCGCGGTCACTCGCTCGCCAGCCGGCCGCTGGCAGCCGCTTCGGCGCCTGCGGAGAGCCGGCTGATCGCATGCACCGGCACGGCGCGCCGCAACAGCCAGACAACAAACACGATTCCGAGCGACACGCCGAACCACAACGTGCCCGTTCGCAACACGAACGTCGCCGCGGCCGCCGCCTCGAAGTGCATATTGAGGCCCATCAGCATGGTGACCATGATCGTCTCGGTCCCGCCAAGTCCGCCCGGAATGAACGTCAGGGTTCCGATCAAATTGGCGAAGGCAAAGATGAAGACGACAGATGCGAAGTGAATGTCGGGGGTGAAGCTCCTCGCCAGAACGAACAGGGCCAGCGCCTCGGCCGACCACGCCAGCACGCTGACGAGCAACGACGGCAACAGCACTTTCGGGCGCAGAAGTGTGGAAATCTGCCGCACGATCCGGCGCAGTTGCGCAAACAGGTGCTTGCTGCGGGGAAGCCACTGCGCGCCGAGCCGGAGAGCAGCCAACAGCAGCGAAGGCCAAAGCAAGAGGCAGAAGCCGACGGCGATAAGGGCCACTGCAACGACAAGATATTGCAGTTTATCTAGGTAAAACACGACCGTGCAAAGGCAGAGTGCCAGTGCTGCAAAGAGATCGCACAGACGATCCATGAAGATCGGCGGGGCCAGGACGCGCGCCGGATAGCTGTGCGAGCGGCGGATGAGCCAGATGCGGGCAAACTCTCCGATTCTACCGGGGGTGAGCGAGAAGCCAAAACCGGCGAAGTAGAATTGCAGCGTTTCCCACAGTCCGAGTTTGATGCCAAGCGAGCGGTTCAGATAGTGGTAGCGCAGGCCCCGGACAAGATAGTTGACCGAGGCCAGGGCAATCGTCACCGCAAAAGCGGAGGCCGGCAAGCTTTGCGTGGCTGAGACGAAATCGCCCCACTTGCCGACGATCGACACGGCGATGGCGATGAAGACAACGTTGGCGATGAACGCCAGAACAAGCGTGCGTTTCAGTGCCGACACATTGTTCGTGCGTATCGCTGAGTTCATGTCCCAAGATCCACGGGCCTTCGGCCGACTTACGTCATCCACTCCGCAGACTGCGGCTCGACTTGAATTGATCACGACATTTTCGGCATCTCTCGCATGGCGATGCGTTTCATGGTTTCGAGCCCGTCAGCGAAGGCGACTTTCGGTGTCCAATGCAAGGCGTCGGTCGTCCGGCTGATGTCGGCGAGCGTCACCTGCGCGTCGCCGGGCCGGCGATCGGTGTGCGTCTGCCGTTCGGAGATCAGATCGGCCAGTTCCTGGATTGAGATGCTGGAGCCCGATCCGACGTTGTAGACCGTGCCGTGCACGTCGGACTCATAGGCCGCGATGTTAGCATCGGCGACGTCCGTGACATAGACGAAGTCACGCCGCTGATCGCCGGTGCCGTGGATTTCCAACGTCTGCTGATTGACCCAGCGGCTAAGGAAGATGCCGAGCACCAGAGCATAGGCCCCGGTCTCGGGCTGGCGTGGCCCGTAAACGTTGAAGTAGCGCAGGATCACGCATTCGATCGGGAACACTTTGTCGAACAGCCGGCACAATTCTTCGCCCGCGAATTTCGACATGGCGTAGAAGTTAAGGCAGTCAGGCTTCATGTCCTCGGTCTGTGGGCCCGGCTGATTGCCATAATAGGTCGATGACCCGGAGTAGACAAATCGCTTCACGCCAGCGTCGCGCGCAGCGACAAGCATGTTCTGGGTGCCCACGATGTTCTGCGCCGTGCAAAACTCAGCTGCGTCGATGGATGGTCCGGCCCGCGACATGGCCGCCGCATGGAAGACGCCGCGCACACCTTCGCAAACCGTGCGGCATGTGTCGAGATCCTGGATATCGCCCACGATCAACTCAGCCCGCGCATCGACCCATTCGGGCCGCCCGAAGGAGAGATTGTCCAGCACGCGCACGCGATAGCCGCGATCCAGAAGCCGCTCCACCAGATGGCTGCCGACAAATCCGGCTCCACCTGTTACCAACACCAGATCGCCCATGCTTCACGCCCTTCACGCACTCCGGCCGCGGAGTCTCGCCCCGAAATCAGTCGTACTATGCTTGCCCCAGGCGAGCCATTGCAAACTCGAGGTCGTCTTTGGTGTTGACCCCGCGCGCCTCGCCAGGGTCGTCGATCACGATCTGCTCGACCAGCCACCCGTTGTTGGCCAGGTACACGAGGAAGGGCAGGAAATTCAGTTCGCCCGTCGCTGCGCCAAGCCTGGCGACCGCAACGTAGCTGGCCCAGGCCGATGCCAGCCCTTCCACCGACAGCAGGAACGTGCCGACGTCGGCGAACCCGACCGGCGCGCAAGTATCCCCTTCGCGCGTCTCGAGAATCCGCGCAAGGCGTCCGTCCTCGCCAAAACGGTATTCGACGTAAGGTGATTGCAGAAGCACCGTCGGAATGACCACGGTGCGCTTGCGCCCAGCGTGCCTTTCGCAGGTGCGGACAATCGTGTCGCGTCCAACGTTGATCTGATCGCCCCACACGACCAGCACCGTATCGGCCCCAGAGAAGCTGTCGGCGCCGCAGAACACGGCATGCCCCATTCCGAGCGGTTGCGGTTGCAGGACGACGTCGACGCGAGCGGCCATGTCCGGGGCGATCGCATCGCGAAAAGCCGTCTCGCCCCATGGCGACATGACGACGCAAATCCGCTCCGCAAGCGGAGCGAGCCGCGCCGCCAGAACGGACCAGATCGTCTCCTGTGCCGTGATTGGCGCGAGAATCTTTGGCCGGTCAAGCCCAAGTCGCGTGCCTCTGCCTGCAGCTGGGATCACGACAACCGGCTTGCGCATCGACCATCCCCAGTGTCCGGGTTCCCTGGGGCAAAGACACCGATCAGGTCAGCCAGTTTCTCGACATACAAGTCGACCAATTCTGCGATCTGCCGGTTGTAGACCCCGATGACATGAATTCCGGCGGCCCGTGCAGCAGCCACGCCGTTGGCCGAATCTTCTACGACGGCACAGCTGATGGGATCGAGGCCGGTTCGGGCGACGACCGCCAGATAGATATCCGGGGCTGGCTTGCCGGCCGCAACATCGCTCGACGTGAGCACTTGCTCAAACTGAGGTGCAATGTCGAGCGCCTTCAAGGCTCTGGAGATCGACCGGGGTGATCCGGACGTGCCGATGAATTTGCGAAAAGCCATTGAGGGCAAAGCGTTGAGAAACGCATCGGCGCCTGGCATGAAGTGCAGTTGGCCGGCATCGACAAGCTCGCCATAGCGGTCGCGTTTCTTTGCCGCCAGTTCGCCCGCGCGCACGCCGTCGCAGCCGAGCGACCGGAACACTGCGCTGGTTTCCATGCCGATAAACCGTTCATAGTCGAAGCGACAGCCGAGGTCCGGAGCATCGCTGCGGATGACTTCCAGGTAGGCGCGCTCGTGCAACGGTAGCGAGTCGGCGATCGTGCCGTCGAAGTCGAATATGACCGCCTGCTTGGCGCTCCAGTCGATCTGCACGTTCAGCCCACCAAGCCCCACAGATTGCGAATACCCCGCCGCAGGCGCCATGCCGTATCGGTAAAACCGGGGAATGTACGATAAGTGACAGGCAACTCGCAGATTTCGATGCCATGCTTGATCAGCAGCTTGATGACGGCACCTGACGATTTCGATCGCGTTGCCAAGAAGTCCTTGCGGAACTCCTCGTTCAAATAGCTGCGCCGAATGAGCCGCATTCCTGTAAGCGGATCGCTAAAGACCATGCCGAAGCGCGCCATGAACAGCGACGTGACAAGCAACGAGCCGAGCAACGAGATGATGCGGATGAGGAACCCGTCGCCATAGGCATAACGGAGCGAAGTCTGCAGCTGCTTGCGACTCTGCGCGCGCGATCCGAGCACCGCGCCAACGTTGAGATAATTCGAGGTATCGATCAGGGCCAGCGTCTCGCGAAGTCGATATTCACCATCTCCGCTGATGGTGATGAGATATTCGGATCGAGAGTCGGTCAGCCAGCTGGCAAGAACCGAGTTCTGTACCTCGATCTTGCCTTTCTTTACGTAGCGAGCTTCAATATAGCTCGGTAGCTTGACATTTCCCGGGTCGTCAACGCGGTTGAAGGTCAAGATGATCTTGTCGAATCGCTTGCGCCAGTCGATCTCGGTCAATTCCTGCGCCAGGGATTCGATCAAGATTGAGCGCTTGTACAAGTCGACGAAAATCTCGAGCGTGCGCTTGTCCGCCGCGCTGGGGCCGTTCTCCTCGATCAGGTTCTTGCAGCAACTGACCACAGCAAAGCCGGAATGGATGTTCGGGTCGGCCGGGCTGCAGAATTGCTCGTAAAGCACCCTGGCGCCAAACAATTCGCTCGGCCGTACGTCGTCGACGGGCAGAAGCAGTACGCTGTCT
>JARLIT010000121.1 GCA_031291575.1 Ancalomicrobiaceae bacterium | reverse complement strand
GCGCTGGACGTCGGCAGCGTTGATCGGCGGCGGTGCACTGCCCTGCGGTGGTTCGGCCGGGGGATTGGTCTTCGGCGGCTCGACCGCGGCGATCTGCGGCGTGTTCGGCTTCAGCCTGGCGCGCGCTTCATCGACCTGGCCGCGCTCGGCCGAGCAGGCGGGGTCGGCGGCGACGAGATCAAGCGCCACGCCGTTGTTGTGGGCGATGGCATCGATGATATCGAGCATGCATCGGTTGTGCGCTTCCTGCTGGCGCCGGGCCTCCTCCGCCTTCTTCGCGTCCTCTGCCTGCTTGGCCGCCTCGGCCTGCTGACGGGCCAACTCGGCCTGACGGACCTGTTCGGCCTGTTTTGCGGCGTCCGCCTGCTGGCGCGCCAACTCGGCTTGACGGACCTGTTCGGCCTGTTTTGCGGCTTCCGCCTGCTGCCGGGCCAACTCGGCCTGACGGACCTGTTCGGCCTGTTTGGCGGCGTCCGCCTGCTGTCGGGCCAACTCGGCCTGACGGGCTTGTTCGGCCTGTTTGGCGGCTTCCGCCTGCTGCCGGGCCAACTCGGCCTGGCGGACCTGTTCGGCCTGCTTGGCGGCTTCCGCCTGCTGCCGGGCCAACTCGGCCTGACGGGCCTGTTCGGCCTGTTTGGCGGCTTCCGCCTGCTGCCGGGCCAACTCGGCCTGACGGACCTGTTCGGCCTGCTTGGCGGCATCTGCCTGCTGTCGGGCCAACTCGGCCTGACGGGCTTGTTCGGCCTGTTTGGCGGCTTCCGCCTGCTGTCGGGCCAACTCGGCCTGACGGACCTGTTCGGCCTGTTTTGCGGCGTCCGCCTGCTGGCGCGCCAACTCGGCCTGACGGACCTGTTCGGCCTGCTTTGCGGCATCAGCCTGTTGCCGGGCCAGCTCGGCTTGGCGGGCCTCTTCCGCCTGCTTGGCAGCCTCGGCCTGTTGACGCGCGAGGTCCGCCTGTCGGGCCTCTTCCGCCTTGCGGGCGACGTCGGCCTGTTTCGCCAATTCCGCCAACCGTGCCGCCTCTGCCCGCTGCTGCTGATCGATCTGGTCGAGCGCCGCCTGGATCAGCCGGCGCGACTGCTCGCAGCGGACCGACGGCTTCAGTGCGGCAAGCTCCGCACCGGCGTTGGCGGACACGAACGGCGCGATCCGCGCCGCTTCCGCCTGGCAGGTGGCGGCATCGGGCTGCGATATCGTCGCCCCCTGCGGTGTGATCGCCGGCCAGAACAGCCACGCTGCCGCGGCGCCCCCGGCAAGGAGGAGCACGACGGCCGCGACGGCAGCAATCACTGCGCCACCCGACCGCTTCGGCCGGCCCGGAGGCGGCGTGGCGATCGGCGCTGCGGCATGTCCCGGCGGCCACTGGTCGGGCGGTGCGTGCGGCGGCTGTCCGGTGGTCTGCGACCGCGTCGTCGATGACGCTCCTGGGGGCAATTGCGCCGTCGTCGCCGAGCGCGCCAGACCGGTCGATCCGGTCGGCTGCGGCCGCATTGGCGCCACCACCGTCGTATCGCCCATGTCCCAGCCAAGATCGCGCTTCAACTCGGCGATCGTCTGGTGGCGCTCGCGTGCGTCCAGTCTCAGCGCCTTGTCGATCGCCGCCAGGAAGCGCGGGCTGAACAGCTCCGGGTGGCGCACCGCCTCGAGTGCCGACTTGCACGGGTCGCCGCCGCCTTGGCCGAAATGCAGTCCGTACAGCCGGCGCATCGCTTCCGGCGGCGTGGCGCCGCTGACGAGACGATAGAGGATGGCGCCAAGCGAGTAGATGTCGGTGAATCGGCCGTATTGCGACGTGCCGTCGTTGTTGATCTGCTCCGGCGGCGAATAGCCGCCCGACATCATCACCACTGAGGTCTCGTTCGACTGGCCGACGCCGGTCCTGGCCGCACCGAAATCGATCAGCACCGGCGAACCGTCGTTGCGGATCATGATGTTGTGCGGCTTTAAGTCGCGGTGCACCTCGTCGTTGCCGTGGATGTACTCGACCGCGTCGAACACGGGCTCGAGCATCGGCCTCAGCACCTGCTCGCTGAGCGGTCCGATCGTCGCCTCGTATTGCGCCACCCACTTGTCGAAGGATTGCCCTTCGATCAGCTCCATGACGAAATAGGCGGCGCCATTGGTGGCGAAGAAGTCTTCGCCGCGCACGATGTGCGGATGGCGGAATTTGGTCGCCACCTTGCGGGCTTCGGCGAGGAACCGGTCGAACAGCCGCTGGCGCAGATCTTCCGTCATGTCGCTGCGGCCGGGGGTCGTGGTGACCACCACGGTGCCGTCCGGCTGCCGACGCGAATAGCCCTTGATGAAGAATTCCTTGATCGCTACGCGGCGGCCGAGCGCGGTGTGCAGCGCCTCGTAAGTGATGCCGAAGCCACCCTGGCCGAGCACGCGCACGATCTCGTAGTCGCGGACACGCGTCCCCGCCGGCAGTGCATCCGACCGCTGATCGGAGATCGGCCGTTCGCTCCGCTGGTTATCGCCGTTGTCCGACACGCGCGCGTCCCAATCCGCTTTGCTCCGCGGGACCCCGGAGCATGCCCTGTTTCGAATGGCCCCTCCGACAATCCGGGAAATATCCTGGATTGAACGGCTCGCGGGCCTTATCGCTGAGATCGCTTCGATCCGCACGATAACGGCACGCCCTTGGCCCTGCCGCAATCAAATCGATGAAATTCTCCGCTGTTATCCAACATGCCAAGTGCGGCGGCAATAGGTATCGCGTCGGTCGGTGGCTCGTCACGATCTTCTGTCGCGACTTGCCTGGATATCCGGCGACGCTGGCGCTAGACTCTTGCTCCATTCAACCGTGGAGGTGCCCGTGGGCCCCTACCTGCCGCTCATTGTCTTGGTTGTTCTCCTTCTCCTCGTCATTCCTGCCATTCGCGTGTGCAATCAATACGAACGCGCGGTGGTCTTCCGGCTCGGGCGCTATTCGCGCACCGCCGGGCCGGGCCTCTACCTGCTCATTCCCTATGTCGAATGGCAGTCGCGCCTCGACATGCGAACGCTCACCGACCAGGTCGAGCAGCAGGAAACTATCACCCGCGACAACGTGCCGATCAAGATCAACGCCGTGATCTGGCGCCGCGTCATCGATCCGGCCCGCGCCGTCATCGAGGTGCGCGACGTCAGCAACACGGTCATCCAGGTGGCCGTGACCTCGCTCCGCAACGTCATCGGCCGGCATTCGCTCGATGAAGTGCTGAAGGACCAGGAATCGATCAGCGCCGCCTTGCAGGCGACCATCGATCAGGCGACCGAACCCTGGGGAGTGAAAGTCGAGCGGGTCGAGATGAAGAACGTCGAGATCCCCGAATCGATGCAGCGGGCCATGGCGCAGGAGGCCGAAGCCTATCGCGAGAAGCGCGCCCGCCTGATCAAGGCCGAGGCAGAGATGGAAGCGGCCGAACTGTTGAAGCAGGCTTCGCAGATCATCATGGAAAGCCCGGCCGGGCTTGAACTTCGCCGCATGCAGATGATCACCGAAGTCGGCGCCGAGCAAAACACCATGACCATCGTCATGATGCCGAGCGAATTCGTCAACATGGCCGGTGCGCTCGCCAACTCGATGACGGCCAAGAGCAACCCGCCGTCCAGCTGATCGGGCGCGCCGGCGCCGGGGATTTGCAATTGTCCGATAGCTCGTCATTGCGAGCGAAGCGAAGCAATCCAGACTTTTCCCATGGCTTTCTGGATTGCTTCTGCTCACGCTCGCAATGACGGAAGATCACCGTCCAGGCCGGAACAGGTCGACTGTTTCTCCGCGTCGGCCTGTCAGCGCGCGATTGCGCCTATTCGTTCCCGGCCCTAGTTTGACGGCTCGATCCGCACCCGCCCAACGTTGAGTTGCCGCTTTGACCGAGGTCCTGTTCTATCACCTGGAGGCCCATCCGCTCGAACGCGTGCTGCCGGTGCTCGTCGAACGCTGCCTTGAACGTGGCTGGCGTGCCGTCATCCAGGCGGGGTCGGACGAGCGCCGCGACGCGCTCGACCAGCTGCTCTGGACCTTTTCCGACGCCGCCTTCCTGCCGCATGGGACCAGTCGCGACGGTTTTACCGCCGAGCAGCCGGTCTATCTCACCGCCGAGGGTGACAATCCCAACGGCTCCACCGTGCGCTTCCTTGTCGATCGCGCCGAGCCGGGCGAACTCGGTACCTATCAGCGCGCCGTCCTGATCTTCGACGGCAACGACGCCGATGCGCTCGCCGACGCGCGGCGCTATTGGAAGCAGTTCAAGGCGGCCGGCCTCGATCTGTCCTATTGGAAGCAGGACGCAGGCGGCCGCTGGCAGAAGAAGGCCTGAGCCGGCTCTCCCGCCGTTGCCGATTTCCCCGCTTTGCCAGATTGTTGCCACGCTGAACGTCGATCATGCGCCGAGCGCCGGATGAGACGGGTTGGGGCTGATGGAACGCAAGGCGAAGCGAAGCCACGCGGAAATGACCGCCGAGGCGGTCGATACGGCCTATGCCATCGTCGGCGCTGAGGGCATCACGGCGCTGACGATCCGACGGCTCGCCGAGGCAATCGATTGCTCGGTCGGGACGATCTACAATCTGTTCCTGGATTTCGACGATCTCGAGCTGCATCTGGCGGTCCGCGTGGTCGGTGACATGCGGGCGCGCCTGTTTGCCGAACCGCTGCCGGACTGTCCGGCCGACCGGCTGCGCCTGATCGCGGCGCGCTACATTGCCTTTGCCTTCGAGCGGCCGCGGCTGTGGTCGATGCTGTTTAGCGATCGCTCCTCGTCCGGCCGGCCGTTGCCGCAATGGTACGAGACGGCCGTCGCCGATCTGGTCGCAACGGCGGTTGCCCGCGCCAGCGAAGCCTTTCCCGGCGATCCGACCGAGGGGAGGGAGCGGATCGAAGTCTTGTGGGCCTCGCTGCATGGCATCGCCGCGCTCGGTCTGTCCGGAAAGCTCGGCTTTGTCACCGCGGCGAGCGCCCCGACGCTCGCCGATAAGCTGGTCTTGACCTTCCTGGCCGGAGCCGAGCGGCCACGCACTACCCAGCCCTGAGGGCAGCGACGAACCGGCCGACCTCGCTCTGCAGGTCGTTCGCCTGACCTGCCAGACTGTTCGAGAGGGTCAACAGCTCGGCCGATGCTGCGCCAGTCTCCTCCGCCGCCTTGCCGACGCCGTTGATGTTGGTCGATACGGCCTCGGTGCCGCGTGCGGCGCGTTGCGTGTTGGCGGCAATCTCGCCGGTCGCCGCGCCCTGCTGCTCGACCGACGAAGCGATCGTCGAGGCGATCGAGCGGATGTCGCCGATGGTCATGACGATGCGCTCGATCGAGGACACGGTGCGGTTGGTCGCCTGCTGGATTTCGGCGATCTTCGACCCGATCTCCTCGGTTGCTTTGGCCGTTTGCGCGGCCAGTTGTTTGACCTCCGAGGCGACGACGGCAAAGCCCTTGCCCGCCTCGCCGGCCCTGGCCGCCTCGATGGTGGCGTTCAGGGCGAGGAGATTGGTCTGCCCGGCTATCGAGTTGATGAGCTCGACCACTTCGCCGATTTTGGCGGCGGCAACCGACAGTTCGCGCACGTCGGACTCGGTGCGGGCCGCCTCGTCGGCGGCTAAGTTGGCGATGCTGGACGACTTGGTCACCTGGGAGCCGATCTCGCGGATCGAAGCCGTCATCTCTTCGGTGGAGGCGGCGACGGTCTGCACGTTGGTGGAAGCATCCTCCGCGGCGCCGGACACCGCCTGCGCCTGTCGCGAGGTTTCTTCCGCCGTTGCCGACAGGTTGCGGGCGGACAACGAGACCTGATGCGAAGATCTCGAGAAGGAATCTGCCAGTGCCCCCATCTTCGACTGGAATGCGTCGGCGATCTCCCGGCGTTCACTCATCAACCGTTCGGCGGATTGCTGGTGCTCGACGGCGATTTGGGCATGCAGGCTGTCATTGTCGCAGAGGGACTGGCGGAAAGTCTCCAGCATGCGCGCCATGCGGCCGATCTCGTCGCGCCGATCTGTGCCGGCGATGGCAAGCGTCCGCTCGCCGCCGGCAAGCGCCCCCATCTGATCGATGGCGACGCAGATCGGCTGCCTGATGCCGCGCACCGTGATCCAGAGGGCGAGCGCGAGCGACACGATCAGCCCGGTTGCGGCCAGGGCGAGGACCATCAGGATGGCGCTGTCGCTGCGGGCGACCGTCTCCTTGGTTATCGCGTCCGTATGGGCGACCATGCTGTCGACGAAAGCGGTGAACAGCGGAAACAGCTGCTGTCCCTTCGGCCAGCAGTCCTTGAACAGCGTTTCGCGCGCGCGGTGTTTATCGTCCGGTGCCATTGATGCGCCGAGCGCGACCGTTTGGCTGCAGGCCTTTTCGACATCGGCGATGCGGCCGTCGAAGTCGCGGATCTCGTTCGCCTTGCCGGGAAGCAGCTTGGCCGCCTCGGTCAGGAACATCCTCAGCCGCGGCAGCGCCGTGCTGATGTCCTTGCTGGCCGCCTTCGCATCGGCCTCGGTTTCGCTGAGCACGAGCCGATTGACCGTCATCAGATACGCCGTGTAGTTGCGGTTCGCCCGTTGCACGTCGAGCGTGCCCTGCGCATCCCCGCTGAGAAGCGACGAATAGCGGCTGTCGATCCCGCGCATCTCCGAGGCGGAGTAGAGCGCGGCGGATGCGAACAGACAGCCGATCACCCCGAGAAGAATGAAAATCTTCCAGATGATGGGGATGTGTTTCATCGGTTGTCGCCTCGGGATTGGTTCGGTGCCGCCGCGAATCACCGGAATCCGCTGGTGGACAGCCCAGTTGCAAGCCTGAAGCATTTTCCGCAAAGATTGCGGAACGGTTAAAATAGGCTGACGAATTCATTTATTCTGATTTAACGACGTGTCGTGGCGCCGCTGCGATCAACCCGCCCTCAGCGCCCGGACGAATTCCGCCACTTCGCTCTGCAGCTTGCCGGCTTGCGCCGTCAGGTGGCTCGACAGTCCCGTCAGTTGCGTCGAGGCGGCGCCAGTCAGTTCGGCGGCGCGGCCGACGCCGATGATGTTCTGCGTGACCTGTTCGGTGCCCCTGGCTGCCATCTGCGTGTTCTGGGCAATCTCGCCGGTGGCGGCACCTTGTTCCTCGATCGCCGTGGCGATCACTGTCGAAATCTTCTGGATGTCGCCGACTGTGCCAACGATCCGCTCGATCGAACCGACGGTACGGTTGGTCGCTTGCTGGATCTCTGCGATCTTGGCACCGATGTCGCCGGTCGCCTTGGCCGTTTGCGCCGCCAATTGCTTGACCTCGGAGGCGACGACAGCGAAGCCGCGACCCGCCTCGCCGGCGCGCGCCGCCTCAATGGTGGCGTTCAGCGCGAGGAGATTGGTCTGGCCGGCGATGTTGTTGATCAGTTCGACCACTTCGCCGATCTTAGTGGCGGCCTCGGATAGTGCCCGAACGTCCACTTCGGTGCGCTCCGCCTCGTTCGCAGCGGCATTGGCCACTTCGCTCGACTTAGCCACCTGCGTCGAGATTTCGTGCACGGACGCCGTCATCTCTTCGGTCGAGGCCGCCACCGTCTGCACGTTGGAGGAAGCTTCCTCAGCGGCGCTGGACACGGCCAGCGCCTGCCGCGACGTCTCTTCCGCCGTGGCCGACAGGTTGCGCGCGGCCTCCGTCACGTCGCCGGACGCCTTGACGAAGGCATCGGCGAGCGCACCCATCTTCGCCTGGAACTGGTCGGCGATCTGATTGCGCTCGCGCTTCATCCGCTCGCCGTTCTGCCTATCCTGTTCGGCGGCGGACAGCCGCAGCGTCTCGGCTTCCACCAGTCCCTGGCGGAAACCTTCCAGCGCGCGGGCCATGGCGCCGACCTCGTCCTTGCGAATGGCCCCGGAGACGGTGACGCTGAGATTGCCGCGTGTCATCTCGCCCATCAACGCGATAATTGCGCCGATCGGCCGGGTGATGCCGGTGATGGTGATAACAAGCGACAGTCCCAGCACCAGCGCCAGGCCAACAAGCACTAGGAGGTAGGTCGTCGTGATCGCCGAATTGGTCGTCTCGGTCGCCTCGGCGGAGGTCCGGTCGACGATGGCGAGCACTTCTTCGACCATCTTCGTCAAGTCCGGCAGAAGCTTGTCGAGAACCGGCTTGCAATCCTTGTCGAGCGTCGCGGCAGCCTTCTTGTTATCGCCGTCGACGGTCGAATTACCGAGTCGAATCGTTTCTGCGCAGGCTCTTTCGACGTCAGCAATCTCCCGTACCGCGGTGTTCAGGCGTTCCGTCATGCCCGGAGCGGCCTTCAGTGCCAGATCGATGTTCTTCTGGATGGTCTTGCGCGACGCGTCGATCATCTCCACCGATTTCGCGTTCTCGGCGTCGGTATCGGACAGCACCAGGCGCATGACGCCGGCATAATAGGCCGTGAGGTTGCGCGAGACGCGCACGATGTAGATCGGCACCCTGGCCTTGTTGGCGAGGACATCGCTATAGCGATCGTCGATGGTGCGCATCACTGAGCCGGCATAGAAGATCGCGCCGATGGCGACGGCGCCGAGAAGGACGAGCAGGATACTGACCTTCCAGAGGATGGAAATGTTCTTGAATGACATGATGGCCCCGCCGGCGCGAGAGTGAACACGCGAGATGATCGCCAGCGGACGCTGTCGCCTGCGACCCGATCGGCAGCAGTTGAGCGCTACATTCGGTTAAGATTTGGTTTTTGGCGAATGCACGCTGGCTAATACCTGCAATCTTGACGCGTCAATTCTAGTGGAAGATCAAATTCGATTTAGAGAATATTTTAGCCGCTATGTTCGCGATGCGAACAAGCCTGGATGGGCGTCAATTGTGCCGGAAAGACTGTGGCAGGGCGGCTGGACCATGCGCGAAAGGCCGGCCGCCGCCGTCGGCCACCACTCTCCGCCCCGTCGCCAGCCGTGCTGGTCGGACGAAGGCAGCCGCTGGAATGTCGGCAACCGTTTGGATGTCAGCAATCGGCGGCCGCCGGATACAGCATGACTGGCATCTGAGTGACGCATGGCGCGGGCAGCGTCACTCCGCCATCGCCTCTTCATATTCGGCCGAAAGCTCCAGCCACTGTTCCTCGGTCGCCGCGATCGTCCGCTCGGCATCGGCGCGCGCTTTCGACAACGTGGCGCCGCGCTCTGGCGATTTCTGGAACAGGAGGGGGTCTTCCAGCTCGCGGTCGATCTTGGCGACCTGTTTCTGCAGGTGGGCGAGCCGCTCCTCCGCCGCCTTGATCTGCCGTTTCAAGGGAGCCAGCTGCTCGCGCTTCTGCGCCGCGACCTTGCGCCGCTCCTGGCCGGAGGCGGAAGCATCGCGCTCCTCGCCCGCCTCGCGGTTGGCGGCGGCGGCATCGCGGCGGTCGGCCGCGGCGCGCTCCAGGATGTAGCGCTTGTAGTCTTCGATATCGCCGTCGAAGGATGAAACGCCGCCGTCGGCGACGAGGAGCAGCCGGTCGACTGTCGCCTCGATCAGATGCCGGTCGTGGCTGATGACGATGACCGCGCCTTCATAGGTATTCAACGCTCGGACGAGCGCCTCGCGACTGTCGATGTCGAGGTGGTTGGTCGGTTCGTCGAGGATCAACAGGTTCGGCCCGGCAAAGGTGACGAGGCCGAGGAGCAGCCGCGCCCGTTCGCCGCCGGACAGGTCTTTCGCCGCCGTATCCATGCGGCTGGTCGGCAGGCCCATCTGCGCCACGCGCGCACGGACGCGGGGCACCGGCTGGTCCTTCATCAGCCGTGTGACATGCTCGACCGGCGTCTCGTCGGGGCGCAGATCGTCCAGCTGGTGCTGAGCGAACATGGCGACGTCGAGCTTGCCGGCCCGCTTGATTTCACCGCCCATGACATCGAGGCGTCCCGCGATGAGCTTGGCGAGCGTCGACTTGCCGTTGCCGTTGGCGCCGAGGAGGCCAATGCGGTCGTCGACATCGAAGCGCAGCGTGACGTTCTTTAGCACCGGCCGGCCCGGTTCGTAGCCGACGGCGACCTTGTCCATGGCCAGGATCGGCGGGGCGAGCTTGGCCTGCGGTTCGGGGAAGGTGAAGGAAAGGCCCTGATCCTCCTCGATCTCGATCAGGGGTGCCATGCGGGCGAGCGCCTTCATGCGGCTCTGCGCCTGCCGCGCCTTCGTCGCCTTCGCCTTGAAGCGATCGATGAAGGACTGCATGTGGGCCCGTTGCGCCTCCTGCTTCTCGCGCATCTTGACGTCGAGCAGCAGTTTTTCCCGCCGCTGCCGCTCAAACGAGTCGTAGCCGCCGCGCCAGGCGGTCAGCTTGCAGCGGTCGAGATGCACGATCATGTCGACGCAATGGTTGAGAAGGTCGCGATCGTGGCTGATGATGATGACGGTGTGCGGGTATTTGGCGATATAGCTCTCGAGCCATAGCGTGCCCTCGAGGTCGAGGTAGTTGGTCGGCTCGTCGAGGAGGAGGAGGTCCGGCTCGGCGAAGAGCACGGCCGCGAGCGCCACCCGCATGCGCCAGCCGCCGGAGAAATCCGAGCAGGGCCGGGCTTGGGCGTCGTGGTCGAAGCCGAGGCCGGAGAGGATGGTCGCGGCCCTGGCTTCCGCCGAATGGGCGAGGATGTCGGCGAGCCTGGTGTGGATTTCCGCAATCCGGTGCGGATCGCTGGCGGTTTCGGCTTCGGCGAGGAGGGCGGCGCGTTCCTTGTCGGCCTGGAGCACGAAGTCGAGGAGCGTGGTGGCGCTTCCCGGCGCCTCCTGCGCCACTTGCCCGATGCGGGCCCCCTTCGGGATCGAAGTCAGCCCAGACTCGGCGTGGATGTCGCCGGTGATCAGCCTGAACAGCGTGGTCTTGCCGGTGCCGTTCTTGCCGACGAACCCGGCCTTCGCGCCGGTCGGCACGGTGACGCTCGCGCCATCGAGCAGCGTGCGTCCGGCGATGCGGTAGGTGACGTCGTCTACGATCAGCATGGGCTTCGATTAGCCGAAGAAGGGCAGGGCTGTCGACAGGTGTCGACTCTACGGCCCCGAAGTCGGGGGAGTTCGCCGCGGGTGTTGCGATTAGGCCATTGGTCGAACCCTGCGCCGCCTGCCACATATGTGGCTATCCCCGGATACACGCGCGAATAGCAGCCCTGCTTGTCGGGGGAGGGCTGGATCGGGGGAATTCCCGAGATGTTAACCACTCGGTAACCTGAACTTTGTCTTTTTGGAAAGGTCAAACAAAGGCACCGGAACGGCCCCATTCTCGCCCATCGAGGCGACCATTTCGGGATGATCGAATTTAGACGCATCAGTCACGAGGAGATGAGAGACATGCTGGACATGCGCGTCCTCGTCGTTGGCGCTATGGCGCTGATGATCGCGATCACCGGCTCCTCCAACGACTCAGGGTCCGGGAAACAGCCGCTGGCGGCGACGCGGGCGGAAACGGCGATGGTTCAGTTGCTGCTGACCGCACGCTGCCCACCGGCCAACCCGACCGTCGCCGATTGCCAGTCCGACGTGACCGGATCGATCGGGCACAAGCGCGACTGACATCGCCGCGTTGCGCTCGTCCGGCTTGGCGAGCTGCCTTATGCGATCGCTTCGACGTAGTATTGGGCGCCGAACGGCACCCACGTCAGATACGGCTCGATGACGCGCAGGGTCTTCAGCATGCGCGGAAAGAAGATGCGATAGACGGCGCGGGTGCTGGCGAAGCCCGCCGCCTCGAGCCGGCGCCGGATGGTCGCCGCATCGATCAGCACCGCATTCTCGTCGAACGGGCAGGTATTGACCGCCTTGACGGTCAACGGATTGCGCGGATTGTGCTCGAACAGAAAGAACGACGACCCGGGCTTCAATACGCGGCGGATCTCGGCCATCAGCCGCTCGTGCTCTCCGGCCGGGATGTGGTGGAACACGCAAGCCGTGAAGACGACATCGAAGCTGGCGTCCTCGAACGGCAGCTTGGTTCCGTCGAACCAGACGAATTGCGCCGTGCCGGGGTGGCTCTCTTCGGCCACCTCCAGGCTCCTGCGGCTGACGTCGAGCCCGACGACCTCGGCCGAGGGCAGGTACTTGCGGAAATACGGCATCGAACCGCCGACGCCGCAGCCGAAATCCAGGAGCCGTGGTCGTTCGCCGAGCGCACGGCTGGCGAGCTCCTGGGCAACATCCTTCACCTTATAATCGGCGAAATAGTCCGGTGATTCACCGGACGCCCTGATGTTTTCCACATGCAGCTGGCGATATTCTTCGGCGAATTTGTCGAATTCCGCTGCGTCCATGCGGCCGTACCCCCGTCCTAACACCCGGTGCATTAGGCGCCATGTTGAGCAAACTTGCGACGACAACGTCAATATGCTTGTCGCAACCGGCAAATCGGCTGCGACAGATTGACCATGGGGCGAGCCGGCAGCGCAGGCGTTGGGTGCCGAACCCGGAGGCCTCGGGCGTGCCGCGACATCACCGTTCCAGTCGAGCCTTCGACCGACGACGGTGCGTCGGCGGGGGAACCCGGTCAGGTACCGAATTCGGCAAAACCCCGGCTCGATGCCGTCGGCATCGAGCCGGAAAGGGCCGTCGAGATCGGTCATGCTGCCTCGCTCCGTCGGGTGAGGGGAAGGCCAGGGGGCGCCTTTCCTTCTGATCCGGACGGAGCGAGGCATCGGTCTATTCCGACGAGGTCGGAAAATTCTGTCGAGGCGGCGCGACCGAGCGCCGGGGGACCGTCAGGCGACGAGTCCGCCGAGCGGCTTGATCTGAGCGCTCGCCGGGAACACTTCGCTGGCCAGCAGTTTCTCGTCGAGACCGATATGGTCGCGCAGAATGCCCTTGAACACCGCGCGCACGTCGTTGGTCGGCGCCAGATCGCGGTTCTGGTAGAGTTTGGCGTCAGTCAGTCCCGGCCAGTCGGCGATGACTCGGCCACCCTTGACTGCGCCGCCGACCAGAAGGGCAATCGTCGCCGTGCCGTGATCGGTGCCGAGCGTGCCGTTCATGCGCGCGGTGCGGCCGAATTCGGTCGCCACCACCACGACCGTATCCTTCCAGGCGCCGGCAAGCTCCGAGCGCAGACCGTCGATGGCGGCATCGAGCGCGCCGAGAAGCCGGTTCAATTGGCCATCGAGCGGCTTTTCGTCAGCATGCGTGTCCCAGCCGAGGAAGCTCATCGACCCCAGCCGCGGCCCGTCGGCACGCGCCAGCAGTCGGCCGGCGGCCAAGCCGGCTTCGCGGAAGCTGCCGGCATCCGGGCGCTTGGCGCCGGGCTTGGCCGTCGGATCCGCCATGGCGGCGTGTTCAACCTTCAGGGCCTCGTCGAAGCGCCGAGCGAGCTCCGGATCGACATGGGCGTAGATCTCGGCGAGCCGATTGCGCGTATCGTCGGTCGCTGGCGGGAAGCCCTGCGGCAGCCAGGTGACGACCGGTGCCGGCCCGCGCATGACGAGCGGCACCGCCGCCCCGACCGACAGGCCTTCGACAGGGTCGATGCGCTCGCCCTTTGGGATCAGCGCGGTCGCCCGGTTGAGCCACCCGGTTGCCGATTTGCCGACGCCGCCGAGGCCGGCTTCCAATACGTCCTGCCCGTCGAAATGCGAGCGCTCGCGATAGGGCGAGGCCACCGCATGGACGACCAGTGCTTCGCCTTTGGAATAGAGATCGGCGAAGGTCTTCATCGCCGGATGCAGGACGAAGAAGTCGTTGAGCTTGTAGGCCGGGTTGGCGCCGGACGTCGGCAGAACGAGGCCGCTGCGGACGCGCTCGTAGTCGGGGTCGCCGACAGGAGCGACCGCGGCGAGCCCGTCGAGGGCGCCGCGCAAATTGATGAAGACAAAACGGGGATCGCGGCCGGCTGCCGCCATCGCGGCGTTGGGCAGATAACCCCAGGCGACCAGGGCACCGCCCGTCAGCAACAGGCCGCGTCGGGAAACGACGTGTGGACGCATGGAGCAGTCCTCCGTTCAGACATCCGCCCGGCGCCAACGGGACCAAACTGTCGTTCGTCCCATTCGGCCGGCGGATCGATGGAGATAAGAGTTCCAGCCGCCTTTGTCGGAATCATGTCTGAGACGTGGCGGGGAAATGGAGCGGGCACCTCCGCGACCGCTGCCGCCGTGATCGCTGCGGCGGGCTTCATTTCCTGTTGATTCCCACTCCCGATCGGAGGAGATAAACGGCTCGCCCCGAAACGGTCGTCTCGACGTCGAGGAGGTCTTCCCTTGAGCATTCTAGTTACCGGCGGAGCCGGTTATATCGGCAGTCACATGGTCTGGGCGCTCGTCGATCGCGGCGAGAGTGTCGTGGTGCTTGACCGGCTTTCGACCGGCTTCGCCTGGGCGGTCGCTCCCGAAGCCACATTGGTCGTCGGCGACATCGGCGATGACGCGCTTCTCGATGATTTGATCCCGCGTTACGGCGTCACCGCCATCGTGCATTTCGCCGGTTCGATCATCGTGCCCGAATCGGTCGTCGATCCGCTCGCCTACTATCTGAACAACACGGTCAAATCCCGCGCCCTCATCGCAGCTGCGGTTCGCCATGGGGTGAAGAACTTCGTGTTTTCCTCGACCGCCGCCGTCTACGGCGACCCGCAGACCATCCCGGTCTCCGAGGACGAGCCCCTAAAGCCGTTGTCGCCCTATGGCACGTCGAAACTGATGACGGAGATGATGCTGGCCGACACGGCGAAAGCGCACGACTTCCGCTATGCCGCGCTTCGCTACTTCAACGTCGCCGGCGCCGACCCGAAGGGCCGCACCGGCCAGTCGACCAAGGGCGCGACGCATCTGATTAAGGTCGCGGTCGAGGCGGTGCTCGGCAAGCGGAGCGAAGTCTCGGTGTTCGGCACCGACTTCGACACGCCCGACGGCACCGGCGTGCGCGACTACATCCATGTCGCCGACCTGATCGCCGCCCACGCCCTGGCGCTCGAGCATTTGGCCGGGGGCGGTCCGAACCTCGTGGCCAACTGCGGCTACTCGCACGGTTTTTCGGTTCTGGAGGTGTTGCGGGCGGTGGAGAAGGTCTCCGGCACCAAGCTGAACATCACCCACGGACCGCG
>JARLIT010000120.1 GCA_031291575.1 Ancalomicrobiaceae bacterium | reverse complement strand
GCCGGCACTCCCGGCGTCACGCTGACGGGGATGCCCTCCTCCCGCAGCCGGCGCAACTGCTCGCCCATGGCACTCCATACCGACAGATCGCCCGAATGCAGCCGCGCCACGTCAAGCCCGGCCGCATGCGCCGCCTTGCATTCGGCGATGATCTCCTCGAGCGACATCGGCGCGGTATCGACGATCCTGGCACCGGGCGGACAGTGGGCGAGAAGCGCCGGCGGGATCAGCGAACCGGCGTAGAGGCAGACGGACGAGGCGGCGATCAGGTCGCGGCCGCGCAACGTGATCAGGTCCGGCGCGCCCGGCCCGGCGCCGATGAAATGCACCGTCATGATGCGACGTCCCTTTCGTCGTGCGCGGCGATGGCGCAGGTGACGCCGTCGCCGGCAATGCGGGTCACGATCAGCCGCGCACCTTTGCCGGCCCCGGCAAGCGCCGCGGTCTCGGCGATCGACGGCACGCCGAACAGCTGCACCACCCGTTCCGAACGCGTCACCGCGCCGTCGGACATGGCCTTCAGCGCCTCCTCGGGGAGGAACACCAAGGGCATGTGCAGCCGGATGGCGGCAGCGGCGAGCCCGGTCTCGTTGCGTTTGGCAGCAGCGGTGAACAGCGCCGCCCTGCCTTGCTGGCCCGTCTCGTCGAAGGCACGCCCGATCGCCTTTTCGACGATGCCGACGACCGCCTCTTCGGTGGCTCCCCTGCGGCAGCCGATGCCGATCGCCATCAGGCCCGGCGCGATGCGGGTCAAGTCGCTCATCGAGATGTCTCCAGCCGCCATTGCACGACGGGGCGCGCCGGCCGCCAACCGGTAAATCCGCCAAGCGGTTCGGCATGCGATACGGCGATTTGCGTCAATTCGCCGCCGTGGCGCTTGCACGCCTCGACGAGCAGCATTTCGGTTTCGAGCGTCACCGCATGCGCCACCAGCCGCCCACCGGGCAGAAGCTGGCCGAGCGCCGCCTCGATCAGGCCGGGGGTCGTCGCCCCGCCGCCGATGAAGACGGCGTTCGGCGTGGAGAGCCCGGCGAAGGCCACCGGTGCGGAGCCTTCGACCACCTGCAAGTCGGGCACGCCGAGCGCAAGTGCATTACGGCGGATGCGCTCCAGCCGGTCGGCTCGCGGCTCGATTGCCACGGCGCGATTGGCGCAATGGGCAAGCATCCATTCGATGCCGATCGAGCCGGACCCGGCCCCGACGTCCCACAAAAGTTCGCCACTCCGCGGCGCCAAGGCGGCGAGCGCCACGGCCCTGACTTCGCGCTTGGTGATCTGGCCGTCGTGCTCGAAATAGCCCTCGTCGCGGCCGGGCGTCAGTGGCAGGACAGTGGATCCCTCACCGGCTTCGACTTCGATGGCGACGATATTGAGGGGATCGATCTCGCCAATGTCGAAATCGCGGGCGACGGCCTGGCGAACGCGCTCCCGCGCCCCCCCGAGGGCTTCGAGAACCGAAAGACGGGACCCGCCGAGCCCACGCCTTACCAGCACCTCGACCACCTTGGCCGGCGTCGTACCATCCCAGGAGAGCGCCAGGATCCGGGCACCCGGCTGCAGCATCGGGATCAACCGCTCGAACGGCCTTCCGTGTAGCGCGATCGTGTCGCACTCCTGCAGCGACCAGCCGAGGCGGGCGGCGGCGAGTGACACCGACGAGACGCCGGGAATGACGGCCATTTCGCCCGGCACAATATGCTGCGACAACAACGTGCCGACGCCGTAGAAGAAGGGATCGCCGGAGGCGAGCACGGCGACCGTCGAGCCACGGCGGGCGAGAATGACCGGCAGCGCGTCGGTCAGCGGCGACGGCCAGGCCAGCGTCTCGGCGGCGATCGGCTGGGCAAGATCGAGATGTCGACGACCGCCGACGACGAGTTGGGCTTGATCGAGCGCGCGGGCTGCGGCAGGAGAGAGCCCGTCGCGGCCGTCCTCGCCGATGCCGATCAGGGTGAGCCAGGGCGCGCCGCTCATGGCCGGACCTCATTCAGAGCACCCGGCGGAGTAATCCGATGAACCTGCTGATTCTCGGTGGCACCACGGAAGCGAGCCGGCTGGCCGAGCGCCTTGCCGGTCACACCAAGATTGCCGCCACGCTCTCCTATGCCGGTCGCACCGAGGCCCCGGCGCGCCAGCCGATCCCCATCCGCATCGGCGGGTTCGGCGGCGTCGACGGGCTCGTCGCTTACTTGCGCGATCATGCGATCGACATGGTGGTCGACGCCACCCATCCGTTTGCCGCGCAAATGTCCGAGCATGCCGTCGCGGCCTGCGCCCTGACCGGCACCGCGCTGCTGGTGTTCAGCCGCGCGCCGTGGCAGCGGCAAGAGGGCGACCGCTGGATCGAGGTCGCCGACAATGCTGCCGCCGCTGCGGCCCTGGGCGCGACGCCCCGGCGCGTCTTGATGACCATCGGCCGGCTGGGTCTCAGCGCCTTCCTCACGGCGCCGCAGCACCACTATCTGATCCGCACCATCGATCCGCCCGACGATGCCGACGTGCCGCCGGACCATCGGCTGCTCTACGCGCGCGGACCGTTCACGCTCGCCGACGAGTTGCGGCTGATGCGCGAGGAGGCCGTCGACATCGTCGTCACCAAGAATTCCGGCGGCGCGGCTACCTATGCCAAGATCGCGGCAGCGCGCGACCTGGCGTTGCCGGTCGTGATCGTGCAGCCGCCGGCCAGGGCCGATGTCCCGACCTGCCACGATCTCGACGCCTGCATGGCCGTCATCGAGGCTCATGTGTCTGCCCCGTAGCTCCTCGGCGTCAGCACCCAGGGCGCCCGGCCGTCGCCGCGCTCGATGAGCCGCGTCGCGCTCGACCCGATGAGAACGAGGGTGGCCATGTCGACTTTGCGCGGATCGGCCTCGCCGAGCGTGGTGATCTCGATCGCCTCGTCGAAGCGCGATACGGCGCGGGCGAAGACGACCACCGTCTCCGGCGCCTTGAGGCCCCGGAGTAGCGCGAAGGCGTCGAAGATGCGCTCGGGCCGCGCCTTGGAGGCCGGATTGTAGAGCGCGATGACGAAATCCGCCCCGGCCGCCGCCTCAAGCCGCGTGGTCAGCGTATCCCATGGCTTCAGGTTGTCGGAGAGCGAGATCACGCAGAAATCGTGGCCGAGCGCCGCACCCAGCCGGGCCGAGGCCGCCTGCATGGCGCTGATGCCAGGAATGACCTCGATGTCGAGCCCGCGCCAGGCCGGATTGCCCGTCTCGATCGCCTCGAACACGGCCGCCGCCATGGCGAAGATGCCGGGATCGCCGCCGGAGACCACCGCCACGTTGCGACCGTCGAGAGCGAGATCGAGCGCCACCGTCGCCCGCTCGACCTCCACCCGATTGTCGCTCGCATGCCTGAGCTGCCCTTCCCGCTCCGGCACCCGGTCGACATAGGCCGAATAGCCGACGATGTCGGTGGCAGCCTCCAGCACCCGCGCCGCCTCGACCGTCAGATGGTCGGGATCGCCCGGACCGAGACCGACGATTCTGAGCCAACCCGCCTGCTTGCCAACCGCTGTCATGGCCGCCTCCCGTTGCCGGCGACCAGGATCAGCGAAAAATACGGCGCGGCATCGTCGGCCTTGTCGGCAAGCCGCATCACCTTCTCGCCCGGCATGGTGCCGCGCTCGACGTAGATGGCGCGATCGGCCATTCCGGCAGCGGCGAGCGCGCGCCGGACTTTGGCGAAATGGCTGCCGAGCTTCATGATCACCGCCGCGTCGGTGCGAGCCAGCCGTGCCGCGAGATCGGCCTCCGGCAGCGTCCCCGGCAGCACGGTCAAGACGTCGTCGCCCCAGGTGATCGGCAGTCCGGACGTGCTCCAGCATCCGGACATGCCGGAAACGCCCGGCGTCACCTTGACCGGGAAGCGTCCTTCCAGCCGCACGAACAGGTGCATGAACGAGCCGTAGAACAGGGGATCACCCTCGCAGACGAGCGCCACATTGCGCCCCGCCGACAGGATCGCGGCGAGCCTGTCGGCCGCATCCTCGTAGAAGGCCGATAGTGCATCCGTATAGGCGGGATCGGTGAAGGGGATCTCGGTCGTCACAGGATAGTCGAGCGACAGTTCCTCGACCCCCGGCTTCAGCCACGGGTCGACGATCGCGCGGGCATTGCCGCGCCGTCCCTTCTTGGCGAAATAGGCAACGACCGGCGCCTCGCCGATCAGCCGGACGGCACGCACGGTCAGGAGTTCCGGATCGCCCGGGCCGAGCCCGATGCCATTGAGCGTGCCGAGCCCGGCAGCGCCGTCGACGGGCCTGACGGCATGCGCCTCGGCGAAGCGCTTGGTATGGTCGAGCCTCGTCATTCGCGTTCGCTCGCAAGCGCGTTGATCGCCGCCGCGGCCATGGCGCTGCCGCCCTTGCGGCCCTTGACGACGACATAGGCAAGCCGACCGTCGGCGATCAGCGCTTCCTTCGATTCCGCCGCGCCGACGAAGCCGACCGGCATGCCGATGACGGCCGCCGGCCGCGGCGCACCCGCGTCGATCATCTCGAGGAGCCGGTAGAGCGAGGTCGGTGCATTGCCGATGGCGACCAGCGCGCCGGCGAGGTGCTCACGCCAGAGTTCCATCGCCGCGGCCGACCGCGTCGTGCCAAGCTTTTCCGCCAGCGCCGCTACCGACGGATCGTCGAGCGTGCAGAAGACGGCATTGTCGGCGGGAAGGCGGGCGCGGGTGACGCCATTGGCGACCATCTTGGAATCGCACAGGATCGGCGCCCCGGCTTTCAGCGCCGCCCGGGCAGCGGCGGCGGCACCCGTGGAAAAGGCGATGTCGGCGGCTACCTCCACCATGCCGGAGGCATGGATGATGCGGACGGCGACGGGCTCTTCCTCGGCCGCGAAGCGGGCGAGATCCGCTTCGGCGCGGATGATGGCGAAGGACCGCCGGTAGATCTCGGCGCCGTCGCGAATATAGCTTGCCCGCTCACCCAATGGACTGCCCTTCGATTGCCTTCAGCCGCCTCAAGGCGCCTTCGATATCCTGTGGCTGCAGCCCCGTCGAGACGGGATCGTCGTCCGCCCGGCCGTTTACGACCAAATCATAGCCGGCGTGGCGCCGGATCAGCGTCGCCGCCGCCGGTTGGGTCCGCGCGCAGCCCTTCGGACAGGCGGAAACATGCAGCCTGACGCCGCGACCAACCATCTTGGCGGCGACCTCGGCGAGCGCAAGCGCGTCCTCCCGCACCGGACCGGCGGCACTTTCGCACTCCGGCGCGCCTGGGCAGGCGACCACTACCAGGCGTGGATCCTCGGGCGAGACGATGAAGCCCGCCGCCACGGCCCCGGCCAGCAGCCGTTCGGAGATTTCCAAATCGACGCCGGGAACGAGGATCGACCGCCACGGGGTCAGCCGCAATTCGCCCGAGGCGGCAGTCTTGGCGAGATCGGCAAGCCAATCCAGCGAGACGGCGGTCAGTCGGCCGAAGACGACGCCCAGGCCGAGGTAGGCCCCGGCCCCGAGCGGGCCACCTGCGCCGATGCTCCTGCGCGCCTGCCGCGCCGGCCGCTCGCTGTGCCCGGCGGCGGAAAAGCCGGCGTGGTCGGCGATTGCTGCGGCGCCGATGCGTGCCGCAAGATCGCGCATCCGCCGCGCCCCGCCCTCGCCGTCTCCTCGGAGATCGAGGAAGGCCTGCGCCACAGCCGCCGCAGCCGCGCCGATGGCGTCCGGCGCGACCGTACCGAGGCGAACGAAGCCGCCAGCCTGCGGCACTTCGATATCGAATCGGCCGTCACGACCGACGAACCACACGTCGGCGGCGACGTCGTCGAGCGGCCAGTAACCGCCGTCGTCGATCACAAAGCCGAACTTGCCCGGCAGGCGGCGAAACACCGGATCGGTGCCGATGGCTGCGCCAAGCGCCGCGACCGAAGCGTGGCAATCGACCGTCGTGGCCCAGCCTGGTCCGGCGAGCGGGCTCGCCACGATGTTCTTGACCGCCTCAACCTCGGCGTCGGTTTCGATTAGGCCGAGCGCTGCGAGCTCGCCTATGAGCTCCGGCCAAGTATCGTCCGAGACGCCGCGCAGCTGCAGGTTTGCCCGTTGGGTGAGATCGATTTGGCCGTTGCCATAACGCTCGGAGAGTGCTGCGATCCGGCGCGCCAGGGGTGCGGACAACACACCGGCTGTGAGCTGCAGCCGCACCACCAATCCGTCGCCCGAGCGCATCGGCCGGAGCGCCCCGGGGCACCAGCCTTTGACCGAGGGAACCGGCTCGCTCATGGCGTCCGCTCCTGCCTGAGTTCGGCGAGGATCGTCGCGGTCGAATTGCGCCGGCTGACCCACAGCCCGCGCTCCGCCGCCCGTTCGAAGGCGCGCGCGATCGCTTGCGCCGCCAGCGGATTGGCGGAGACGAGGAAGCTGCGCACGTGGTCGTCGCCGGCAGTGGCGTCAAAGAGAAGATCGAACTGCCGGCTCGACACCACATCCGCCGTCACGGCGAAGCCGAATGCGGCCTCCACCCCCTCGGCGATCTCGGCGGCGCCGCGGTGGCCGTGGCGCATCTGCCCCTCGATCCAGCGCGGATTGGCGGCGCGCCCACGCAAGGCCCGCGCCACCTCGTCCTTCAACTGGCGGACGACGAGCCGGTCCGGCCGGGTGCCGTCAAGGTGATAGAGCGCCGGTTCGGCACCGAGATGCGCGGCGGCCGCCGCGAATCCCCCCTCGTAGTCGAGGAAGGCGTTGCCGGCGAGAATGTCGGTATCGGCCAGATCCTGGCCATGCACATAGGCCTCCGAGGCGGCGACGCGGGCGCGGAAATCCTCGGACGGGGTCGCGCCGTCGGCCGAGAATGCGTGGCTGGCGCTCGCGAGGTACGCTTCGCCGAGGTCGGCGCGGGTGACGCCGTCCTCGGTGAGCAGTCGCCGCGACAGATCCCCCGTTCCGTGCTGCCCAAGCGCGGCGCCGAAGATGCGCGGGCCGAAGGCGCCGTTCGCCCGTCGACTGGCCGCAAGGAAATTCACCTCGTCCGGCTCGTCGAGCGCCGCCACCGCCGCCGCCGCGCGGTCGAACAGGGCGATCTGGGCGGGAAACACGTCCCGGAACAGGCCGGAGATCCTGATAGTCACGTCGACGCGGGGGAATTCCAGTCGGGCCTCGGGCAGGATCTCGAATCCGATGACGCGCCCGGTCGCCCGCTCCCAGGCCGGGCGCACTCCCATCAGCGCGAGCGCCTCGGCCAGATCGTCGCCACCGGTCCGCATGGTGGCGCTGCCCCACAGATCGATGACGATGGCGCGCGGCCAGTCGCCGTGGTCCTGCGCGTGCCGGCGCATCACCTCTAAGGCCGCCCGCCGGCCGATTTCAGCGGCCGTCGGGCTCGGCACCGCGCGCGGATCGATGGCATGCAGATTGCGCCCGGTCGGCAGCACGTCGAGCCGGCCACGCGATGGCGCACCCGCCGGTCCCGGCGGCACGAAACGGCCGTCGAGCGCGGCAAGAAGGCCCGATCGCTCGCCAGCAGCCGAGCGACGGATCAACACCTCGGCTGCCGCAACCGTGGTTCCGGCCGCCTCGGCGAGAAATTGCGCATTGGTCGCCGCCGCCGCACCTGTCTCTCCCCGGCAGAACACATGCAGCCCGTCGCCGATGCGCATCTCCTTGATGTCGCAGAGCCTGGCGTCGATGAGGCGGAGCGCCTCGCCCTCGTTCATTTCCGGCCTGAGGCCGATCTCTTGCGCCAGCCCGGAAGCTTGCGCCTTTTCGATGATGACCGGAGCGATCAGCGCCGCGCGCCGCCGGTCGAGCGTCTGCGCCTGGGAATATTCATCGAG
>JARLIT010000119.1 GCA_031291575.1 Ancalomicrobiaceae bacterium | reverse complement strand
CCCGGGGATCGGCCGTTCCGTCGCCTTCGATGTCATGCTGATCGGCGGCGTGTCGACATTGCTGTTCAACGGCAATCCGCTATTGCGCTTCGACGGCTATTTCATCCTGTCCGACTGGCTGGAGATCCCCAATCTCGCCACCCGCGCCAGCACCTACCTGCAATTCGTCTTCCAGAAGTGGGTGCTGTGGATCGACGATCTGCCGCCGCCGCAGATCGCTCCGGGCGAGCCGAAATGGCTGATCGCCTACGCCATCGGCTCGTGGATCTATCGATTGTTGGTGTCGTTCGGCATCGCGGCATTCCTGGCGACCAAGTTCTTCGTGTTCGGCGTTTTTCTCGCCCTTTGGTCGCTCGGCTCGGTCATCCTGATGCCGCTGTTCAACGGCTTGCGCTATCTCATCACCAATCCCCGGCTGCTCGGGCATAAACGCCGCGTCTATACGATTGCCGGGACCTTGACCGCGGTTGTGGCGATCGGGCTATTCATCGCACCATTGCCTTACGCCACTCAGGCCAACGGTGTCGTCGTCTACCCCGACCGCGCCGAGTTGCGCGCACGCACGGCCGGGTTCCTGCGCACGATCGAAGCAACTCCGGGTGAAACCGTCGCGGCCGGACAGAATCTGGTTCTCTTCGAAGATCCAACGCTCGAAGCCCAAATCGCCGTGCTCAGCGCCGAACTCGAAGAGGCGCAGGCTCGCCTGAGCGCAGTCCAGGATCTCGACCGCGTGCAGGCGCAAATGTTCGCTTCCCAGGTCGAACACCTCAAAGATCGGCTGGCGACCTACGAGGAGCGCAAGCACGGACTGACCGCCTCCAGCGAGCGCTCCGGCCGCTTCCTGATCGCCCGTCCCGACGATCTGCCCGGCCGGTATTTCCGCCGGGGCGAACTGATCGGCTATGTGATCGGCGACGACGATCCCGTGATCCAGATGCTCGTGCCGCAGGCGGACATCGATCTGATCCGTGACAGCGGCGTCTCCGTGCAGGTGCGCCTAGCCGACAATATCGAGCATGCGATCCCGGCGCGCATCCGCCGGGAAGTTCCTGCGGCCCAGGTGGATATTCCCAATATTGGCCTGACCACTCGCGGCGGCGGCGACATTACCATCGATCCGTCGCATACCCAGAAGCCGGAAGCGCTATTCCGTTACTTCCTGGTCGAAGTCGAGCCATTGGAACGCACGCAGCTGCGGTTCCTCGGCGCGCATGCCTCGGTGCGTTTCTCGCTCGCCGGCGAGCCCGTAGCCTATCGCGTCATCCGTGCGGCCCGGCAATTCTTCATCGGCCAGTTCCGAGTATGACCATGGCAGCGCCCGGCTCGATCGAGGGAGCAACAGCCAGACCGATGGGAATGCCGCTGCTGCAGCTCGCGCCGGAGAGTCTTCCTCGGACAGAGACTTGGATGGACGAACTGGCGGCCAGGGCGCGAGCGCTCTGGCTAGTTGCGACGCCGCATGCGCGGGCGCGTCGGCTGCACCGCATCCTGCCTCTGGTCGAAACCCACGCTGCGGCCTATGCCGCGCTGAACGATGACGCGCTTGAGGCCGAGGCCCGGCTGATCGCCGTTGCCTTTCGCCGGCAGCCGGACTTTCCCGATGGCCTGACTGGCCGCGCCTTCGCCCTCATCCGCGAGATGTCGGGTCGCGTTCTCGGCAAGCGCCACTACGATGTTCAGATCCTCGGGGCCTTCGCCATGGTGAAGGGCATGCTGGCAGAAATGGCCACTGGCGAGGGCAAGACGCTGACCGCGACGCTGGTGGCCGGCGCTGCCGGCCTCGCCGGGGTCCCGATCCATGTCGTGACCGTCAACGACTATCTCGCCAAGCGCGACGCCGAGCTGATGAGTCCGCTCTATGCCAAACTCGGCCTGAGCGTCGGCATCGTCATGGCAGGCCAGAGCTTCGAGGAACGGCGCGCGGCCTACCAATGCGATATCGTCTATTGCACCAACAAGGAGCTCGCCTTCGACTACCTGCGGGACCGCATGGAGTTCGGACAGGCTGCCGGCGACCTCGCCCTGAAGATCGAGACCCTGCACGCCGAGCATCCGCGTGCTGCGAAGCTGCGCTTGCGCGGATTGCATTTTGCGCTCGTTGACGAGGCCGACAGCGTCTTGATCGACGAGGCGCGCACCCCGCTCATCATCTCCGGCCAGGCGGTTTCGCTGTTCGACCACAAGACGGTCGCCGAGGCCCATGCCTTGGCACGCACTCTCGTCGACGGTACGGACTATTTCATTTCCAAGGAAGACCGGCGGATCTTTCTGACCCATGCCGGTCAGGCGCGCGTCGAAGCCTTTGCCGGATCGCTCGCCGCCAACTGGCGCGGCACCGTGGCGCGCGAGGAATTGGCGCGGCAGGCCCTCTCGGCGCTGCATCTGTTCCGCCGCGACGAACACTATGTCGTTGCCGATGGCAAGGTGGCGATCGTCGACGAATATACCGGCCGCATGATGCCCGACCGTTTCTGGGGCGATGGCCTGCATCAGATGATCGAGTACAAGGAAGGCTGCGAATTGTCCGGGCGGCGCGCGACGATCGCCCGCATGACCTATCAACGGATGTTCCGTCGCTACAAGCGATTGGCCGGTATGAGCGGCACGGTTCGATCGATGACGCGCGAACTCTGGCAGGTCTATCGCCTGCCGGTCGTGGCGATCCCGACGGCCAAACCGGTGCAGCGCATCCACCGGCCGACCGTCGTGGTTGCGACTGTCGCGGAGAAATGGGCCCGCGTTATCGAGCGGACACAGGAACTGCATCGCCGTGGCATTCCGGTGCTGATCGGAACGAGTTCGGTGGCGAGTTCTTTCGCCGTCAGTGAGGCCCTCGGTGCCGCCGGGTTGCCACATCAGGTCCTCAACGCGCTCCAGGACCAGCACGAGGCCGAAATCGTCTCCGAGGCGGGACAATCGGGGCGGATCACCGTCGCCACCAATATGGCCGGACGCGGCACCGACATCCATCTCGGGCCAGGCGTCGCCGAACTCGGCGGGCTGCACGTGATCATGACGGAGCGCCACGATGCCCGACGCATCGACCTGCAGCTTGCCGGTCGCGCCGGCCGCCAGGGCGAGCCCGGTTCGTTCGAGGCGATCCTGTCGCTGGAGGATCCGCTGATGGACAAGGATGCGGGGGTTGCCTCGTCGCGGCTGGCAAAACTCGCCCAAAGGCTGCTTGGCGACTGGATCGGCGGCGCCGCTGCGGATTACGCCCAGCGCCGGGCCGAGCACATTCACGCTCGGATGCGTGCGCAGCTGTTGAAGAGCGACCAGATGAACCGAAAGACGCTCGCCTTCACCGGCCGTCCCGAGTAGCCAGAACTGGCACTCGCTCAATCGGACTTTCAAGAAGCGGAGTAGGCCCCTCGGGG
>JARLIT010000005.1 GCA_031291575.1 Ancalomicrobiaceae bacterium | reverse complement strand
CGCAAATGAACACGGTCGGCCCGGCGATGAGCTTACGGACTTCATGTTGCGATTTGCCACAGAAAGAACAGTAGAGCGTGTTCTTGGAATCGCTGCCGGTGACTTTGCTGCTGCTCATTGTCGTCCTCGTCCAGAGCACACCCCGCCCGAACCCCGAGCGCAATGGCACTTTCCAACTCTTGCCCTACACGCCTCACGCCCCGGCCGGCCACCGACCATTCAGAGCTGTGGCCCTGCCTGATGGCGCGGGACCGTGCAGGTCGCATTCCTGCCCGACGCAAAACACATGCCGACCCGCTTACGCCGTTTCGGCCAGACGCCCGCCGGGCCCATTCGCTTGAAGCGGTCCTTTGCTTCGTCGCGAACACAGAGCCCAATGCAATATGCTACCGGGCCAAAGATCAAGGTTATCTTAATGGCGAAGAACTGCCAGTCCTTGATCTACAGCCGGACGTTCGACGTTCGGTGCCGACCGTGGCGGTTTTGCGACGAGAGCGTTAATCAAAACATCATCGGGTTCGGGCGGGCGCCCCGGAGCGGTTGCCAGCCCGCCAAACCGTTCTTCTCTTTCGCCGATTGTCGAAATCGGCCGACATCGTCTTGTTCAGACGGCCGCCTCGAGCGCGGCGCGGCTGGAATAGACGTTGTCGATCAAACCGAATTCCTTGGCACGCTCGGCCGTCATGAAGTTGTCGCGCTCCAGCGCAGTCTCGACGGTTTCGAGATCATTGCCGGTGTGCAGGACGTAGAGTTCGTTCAGCCGCCGCTTCAACGACAGAACTTCCTGCGCGTGCAGGTGAATGTCGCTCGCCTGGCCGCGGAAGCCGGCCGACGGCTGGTGCAGCATGATGCGCGCATTCGGCAGGCTGAAGCGCGAGCCCTTCTGGCCGGCGCCGAGCAGAAGCGAGCCCATCGAAGCGGCTTGGCCGATGCAGATGGTCGCGACTTCCGGCTTGATGAACTGCATCGTGTCGTAGATGGCGAGGCCGGCCGTAACAAGACCGCCGGGCGAATTGATGTAGAGCGAGATCTCCTTGTTGGGGTTCTCGGCTTCCAGAAACAGAAGCTGCGCGCACACCAGCGTCGCCACGGTATCGTCGATGGCGCCGGTGATGAAGATGATCCGTTCGCGCAGAAGCCGCGAGAAGATATCGAAACCGCGCTCGGTGCGATTGGTCGTCTCGATCACGGTCGGAATGAGCATCGAATAGGCTTCCACAGGATCCTTCATCGCAGTTCCTTATCCTTCGTCGGTGCCGGCGATACCGACCCCGCTTCGACTGGACCGACAGGCCACCCTACCCTCGTACCCGTCAGGGTCCGCCGGCACGTCGGGCAATGGCGACCGCCTCGTCCGCAAGTCCGATTCCGGCCCAACGCCCCGCTCGCATCCGGCCGTCAGGAGATCGGCGTGAGCCGGCCGGCAGCCCGGTCCGGCAGATCCTAGTTGATTCCGCGACGGCCAGACACAAGGACCGGCAGCCTCGGAGACGCATTTGTCGGAAGTCACACGCCCCGACCGCCGACATGCAAACGGCGGGCCCGGACGGACCCGCCCCTGGGGCGATACATATGGCACGATATGGCGAAACGAAAGGGGGGAGACGAAAGTTCCCCCCCGAACGCTGCCGGTAACCTGAATCGGCGGTTCCGGAGCGGCTCGCCCCGGCCCGGATCACGCTTCCGGTTCGGCGAGGAGCGCGTCCTTGGCGACCGGAGCGTCCGTCACCTTGGCGAGCGAAATGATGTAGTCGACGACCTTCTCCTCGAAGATCGGGGCACGCAGCGTCGCCAGCGCCATCGGCGTGTTCTTGTAGTAATCGAACACCTCGCGCTCCTGGCCGGGGAACTGGCGGGCACGCTCGACGAGCGCCTGGCTCACTTCCTGGTCAGTGACCTCGACCTTGTTCTCCTCGCCGACATTCGACAGCACGAGCCCGAGGCGGACGCGGCGCACTGCGATGCGGCGATACTCGACCTTGGCCTCTTCCTCGGTCGTCTCCTCGTCGGCGAAGGTCTTCTTCTCGCGCTCGAGGGTGTCGACGGCCTGCTTCCAGATCTGCTCGAATTCGCTTTCGACCAGCTTCTCGGGCAGATCGAACGTATAGAGCGCATCGAGCTTGTCGAGCAGCTGGCGCTTCAGCTTGGCGCGGGAGGCACCGGCATTGCGCGATTCCAGCTGGCTGCGGATGGCTTCCTTCAGCTTGTCGAACGATTCGATGCCGAGCTTCTTGGCAAATTCATCGTCGAGGACCAGTTCGCCCGGCGCACCGACGGCCTTCACCGTGACGTCGAATTCGGCCGCCTTGCCCGCCAGATGCTGGGCCTGATAGTCGTCGGGGAAGGTGACGCTGACGGTTTTCCTGTCGCCGGCTTTCGATCCCGTCAGCTGATCCTCGAAGCCGGGGATGAACTGGCCGGAGCCGAGCACCAGATCGACACCCTCCGCCGAGCCGCCCTCGAAGGTGGCGCCGTCAACGGTGCCGACGAAATCGATGGTGAGCTTGTCGCCGGAAACCGACTCGGCCCCCTCCTCCTTGTCGGTGAAGGAGCGCGAGCCCTCGGCGATGCGGTTCAACTGCTCCTCGACCTCGGCGTCCTCGACGACAGCCACCGGGCGCTCCAGTTCGATCGTCGACCAGTCGACGAGATCGAAGGTGGGCAGCAGTTCGTAGGCGGCGGTGAACGCCAGATCGGCCTCGCCAGAGACGATGCGCTCCACGTCGGCGCCCTCGGCCAGCGCCACGTCCGGATTGAGCGCCGGACGCTCGTTGCGGTCGGCGACGACCTGACGGATGCTCTCGCCGATCGTCGCGTCGATGATCTGCGCCATCTCCTGCCGGCCCGCGAGACGCTTCAAGTGCGCCACCGGAACCTTGCCCGGCCGAAAGCCCTTGATCTGCACTTTGCCGCGCATATCGTTGAGCTTGGCATCGAGTTTGTCGTTGAGCACGGCAGCCGGCACGATGATCTTCAGCTCGCGCTTCAGGCCTTCGGAAACGGTCTCGGTCACCTGCATTTGCGTTAAGTCCTTAAAGGGTTCGAATAGGGCGGGCTGGGCAGCGACGGGCGGCCTCGCCGCGTCTCTCCGCCGCCTTCCTCAGTGCGGGTGGCGCAGCAAACGGCCTCCCGGTCATCCTGGCGCTGGCGGACAACTTCCCATCGGGCCCGGCCCGGCCCGGCAGGGGAACCTGTCGTTCGAGCGGCGGTCATAGAGGCATTGGCAGGGTTTGAAAAGGGAAATCTGGCCGTGGAGGCGGCTCATGCGCACATTTCCTGCCATCAGCACCCGTCAACCCGGCGTATTTCAGGTTGAGATTGCCGACGGCTCCCGGGCTCGCGCTTCGACCGGACTGCCGCCGTTTTTGGGGAAGGGATCGATCGTGACACGCTTTCAATTTTTCGCCCTGCCGCTCATCGCCGCAATGGCCGGTCCGGCTGCGGCCGACATTGCCCTGAAGCCGATCGCCTGCCCGTTCGCCGCCGTCGGATATGCCATCACCGGCGCCAAGGGCGAGTCGGACGGCGTCGCTGCCGAATATCGCTGGCTTGGGACCAACCGCCCCGGCTGGAGACGCGACAATCAGGCTTTGCAGCACAAGGACGGGCGCGACTTCGACATCCTCGACATTTCGCTCGGGGAGCAGCGCGAAGAGATCTGCTTCGACATCACCGCTTTCTTCGGTCGGTTCTGACGCAAGCGCTGCGGGTTCGGAATCGCCGCGGCCGGGACGCGAACGTCCGTCCGGACGGCCGGCCTACGACCCGCCCGGCAATAGCCCAATACGACACGACCGGCACCGGGGTCTCCCGGGCGCCGGTCGCTGTAAGGATATGCGACAGTACGGCGAATCGGCTGCCACATGGGTCATGTGGCAGCATCGCGCTCCAGATCAGGCCTTGACGGCGACCTTGGTGGCATCGCCGAGTTCGTTCGCCAGGATACCGTAGAGCCGGTCGACGTCCTCGGCCCGGCACAGGCTGGTGCCGCGTTCGAGCACTGCCGCCGTGCCCGAGGCGATGCCGTGGGCGAGAGCATCGAGTTCGCTGTCTCCGTGGGCGAGCGACAGGACGAGGCCAGCGAGGAAGCTGTCGCCGGCGCCGACGGTGGAAATCGCCTGCACAGGTGGCGGCGCCAAGCGCTGCACGCCCTTCTTGGAAGCCAGGAAGGCGCCGTCACCACCGAGCGTGACAGCGACGAATTCGGCATGGCCGTCCTTGATGAGCTTCATGGCGGCGACATGCTGCTCCTCTTCGGTCGGGAGCGGACGGCCGACAAGCTTTTCCAGCTCACCGATCGAAGGCTTGACCAGAAACACACCGCCGGCCTCGAGCGTCTTTTCCAGGCCGTCGCCGGAGGAATCGAGCACGAAGTGTGCCCCGCGCGCACGGGAGATCTCGGCGATGGCGATGAGCAGGTCGGCAGGGCAGCTCGGTGGCAAGCTGCCCGAGGCGACGAAATACTCGAAATCAATCGCATGCACGGCACGCAGAAGCGCAGCCTTCTCCGAGGACGACACTTCCGGGCCGTTCAGCACGAAGCGGTATTCCTCGCCCGTCTGGCGCTCGCGCACGACGTGGTTGATGCGGGTCGGGTTGGCGATCGGAACGTGGAAATAGGGAATATCTTCACGCGCGAGCAACTCGCCCAACAGTCCGCCGGTCGCGCCGCCGGCGAAGCAAATCGCCAGGACGTCGCCACCGAGTTCGCGGATGACGCGGGCCACATTCACGCCGCCGCCGCCGGCATCCATGTGTTCGCCGTAAGTCCGCATCTTGTGCGTCGGCTGCACGCGATCCGTCTCACAGAAGAGGTCGATCGACGGGTTAAGCGTAAGGGTCACGATGCTGGCGTGGGCGCGGCCACGCTTGGGATTGGACGCCATGTTTCTGCACCTCGGTTGTCATGGCAAGAATACATCAATTGCCCCCTATCAGCGCTTGACCGAGAACAAATGCAAGAAAAAAGGGAAGTGCAAGAAATGGCGCTTTCCCGGGCAATTGCCATCGGGCACGCGCACCCGGGAAAATACCCATAGCCACCCAATGGGATGCGTCGATCTGCCGCGGCGACGGGAGCATGCTCCGCTGTACCGTCATGGTGAATGCCGGCTCAATACGTATGACCGGCCGAAGCCGCCTGTCCGGCAGCCCTGGGCCAGGATGACGCCTGTCACCTCAGCGGGTGATGCACGTACACCAGCGACTGATCGATTTGTCGGGCCGGCGGACAGTCGCTGTCGGCCGGCGCTCGGAAGGCGGCAGGAAGCCGGACAGTTGCACGCCGCCGCCATGCCAAATCCGGCAAACGGGTCAGTCATACTGACCATATTCGATCGCTCCGCGAGTGAACGATCGTCAGCTAATTGTCATATTCAAACTTTCGTCAGTAGTATTCCCTGTGGCGATTTGCACCCTGCCGCGTCGTTGCTGAAGCGTGCCAGTATTTCCTGGCGTAGCCGAACCGATATGACTTTCAGGACAACAATCATGTGAAGGACTCATTCGGCATCGGAAGCTTTCCGGCACGCAGACGTCCACTTAACGGGAGACGCACCATGAGCGACATCATCCTGTTCGCCCATCCGACCTTCGGGGTCTTCGGCATGCTCGCGGCCGTCTGGCTGCTGGTCGAGGCGCTGAATGCCAGCGAGGCCAATCGCAATCGCATCCGCTACGCCGCCTTGGCGGTCGCTGTCTGCATCGTCATGGCCTGGCTGCTCGGCGGCTACTGGTACACGGTCTATTACGCGCCGGAAAAGGCGATCATCCTCAAGGGGCCGTGGCCCTGGGCACATGATTTCGTCATGGAAACCAAGGAGCACCTGTTCTTCATCCCGCTCATTCTGGCGCTCTATCTGCCGATCGTGGCGGCGCAGAATCTGGCCCGGAACAAGGCCGCCCGCATCGTGGCGATGTCGGTTGCCGGCTTCGTCATCCTCAACGCGCTTGCCATCGAGGGTGCCGGCGCCGTGATCAACTACGGCGTCAAGGTCGCCTTCGTGCACACCGGTACCAAGGGAGCGGAATGATGAGCCATCTCGAAACGGATGCGGCCGGTCGGTCGCAGGTGGACGGGGCAACGGCGGCTTTCGGGCTGGCGGCGGCGATCGCCATCCTGTTCAACACGCTGCTCGCCTGGGTGAAGGACGCCTATGATCCCCTCAACACCTTCATGGCGCACCTGACCGGGCACCATTGGCGCACGCATGGGATCGTCGACGTCGTCGTCTTCCTGGTGCTCGGCTTCTTCTTCCTGTCGCGCGGCGTGAAGGTCGACGGCGTCAGGCTCGCCACATACCTCGTCGGCTCCTGCATCATCGCCGGAGGCGGACTGGCGCTGTGGTTTGTGCTGGTGCGAGCGACTGCCAATGCTTCCGATTTCCGCGCCGGCGGGCAGCCGTCGGCGCGGCGGCGATCGGGGTCTCACGGCTCCCCGCAGGCCTTCTCGCACTCCTCCTGCGTCTCGAACGGCTTCGATGGGCCGCAGCCGCCCCACAGGAATTCCTTGCAGTGGCCACTCGCGGCATCGAACCAGAACGCCGGGAACGCCGCCTTGCACGGGCCGGCGACCGGCTTGGCGTCGCATACCGCCGGACGGACGACATCGTTGAGGCCGGGGAAGGGACGCTCGTGCCGCACTTCCGGTTCGAGCGCCTTCGCCTCGCCGACGAGCGGTGCATGCACGTCGTCCTTGAACTGGAAGTCGCCGACGCGACGGATCGCCTGCAGGAACATCGGTTGGTCGCCGAAGAACGTCCGCCAGTCGGGCAGGATCGCGTCGAGGTCGTTCTCGTCCGGAACCAGACGCGACGAGGTGCTCGCCTTGGCGTCGAGATCGAGGCACTTGCGCATGCCGGACGGATCGGCCGATAGATCGACGTTTTCGCCGCGGAACACTTTGACCGGATCGTTGCTGCCCGGCCGGCACAGCGTGACCGGAGCGACCACGAACAGGTCGATCGTCCCCTTGCCGCCGAAGCTGTTGGTATCGACGAGCGGATAATAGAGATCCGGGCTCGGAAAGCGGAAGGCGAGCGGCTCGATGAAGCGCGGCTTGGCGCCGAGATCGACCCGATCGATGACGAAATACGCGTGCCCCCGGCGCACGTAATCCGCGACGATGGCCTCCTCGCCCTTGTAGGACTCTGCCGTCGGCAGATGGTGCTTCTTGAAGTAGTCGTTGACCCAGGAGCGGAATGCTGCCGCATCGCTGATGCGGATGGTGGTCAGATCGTGCGATCCGAGCCGCTCGGCCGAAACGACGCTCACCCCCTCGTCGTGCAGCGTGGCCGGGCCCTTCGTCTGCCAATTGGTGACGAAGCGAAGGTGGTATTTTCCGACGAGCGCGCTGAGCCGGGTGAACGCGTCGGCAGGGGCGAGCGACGCCTTCGGCTCGGCCGGGAACGGGATGAAGCGGAGGATCACCGCCGACTTCGATGCGCCGATCTCGGTTCCAAGAATAAGCACTTCCTCACGGCGATTATGCAGAATAATCGCCTTTTGCGAGGACTCCGTGACCTTGACGTCCGTGCTTCCTGCAATCACCCGACCCATGTCGGCAGTTGCCGGTCCGGTCAATGCCACCATTGCGACGGCCGCGAGAAGGTTTCGAACGCCCGACATCATCATCCCTCGAAATTCGAGTGCCGTTCAGTCTCAGCCGGCGCGGCGTTCCTCTACCGATCGTCTTCCCGCTCCGGCAGTCTTGCGATGATAAATTGAAACCCGCCGGTCAGAGCGCGTATAAACACCTATAAAGCAATTGAAAACAACGGGATCGCGTCGGGACGGACCGATATCCGGTCGTCGTCGCCACAACCAATGCCCCATCGGCTGCATCGAGATGACAGCGACGATCAACGCCAGATCGTGCTCACCAAGGCCCTCAGCCGTGCAAGCATGAAACGCGACGCCGGCATCAACGACCGCCGCGAGATAGACGAGAGCCCATCAGGACCGGGAGAGCGACGCGCTTCTCTTCCGGTCACTGGGACTTCATGCGGCAGCGAAGTCTTTGACGAAGGATTCCACCGTCTCGCGCAGATCGCCAGCCTGGCTCGACAGGCCGGTCGACAGCGTCATGAGCTGGGTCGCGGCCGAGCCGGTCAACTCGGCTGCCTGACCGACGCCCGAGATGTTCTCCGTCACTTGGCTGGTCCCCGTTGCCGCCTGTTGGCAATTTCGGGCAATCTCGACGGTGGCCGCCCCCTGCTGTCCGGCAGTACTGCTGATCGCCGAAGCGACGGTGCGAAGATCCGTGAGGACGCGAACGATCTCGCAAATCGAGGTGACGGAGCCACCGGTCGCCGACTGGATTTCGGCGATCTTCATCGCGATTTCATCCGTCGCACTAGACGTTTGGTTGGCCAGTTGTTTCACTTCGGCCGCGACCACGGCGAAGCCCCTGCCGGCCTCGCCTGCCCGCGCGGCTTCGATGGTGGCGTTCAAGGCGAGAAGGTTGGTCTGGGAGGCAATCCCTTTGATCAGGTCGATCACCGAACCGATCGCCGAGGCCGCACTGGCCAACCCGGCAACACCGACGTTGGCAGTCTCGGCCTCCTTGAACGCCGATGCGACGAGCCGAGCGGCGTGATCGATCGAACCGTTGACCTCATGCGCCGAGGTCGCCATCTCTTCGGACGAAGCAGCGACCGTCTGAACGTTGGCGGCAGCCTGTTCGGCGGCTGCGGCAACGGCCTGAGCCTGACGCGAGGTCTCCTCCGCTGTTGCCGACAGGTTCTTGGCCGCATCGGCGACTTCGCCGGAGGAGTGGGCAAAGCCGGACGACAGCGACTGCATCGAACTCACGAATGTTTCCGCGAGCTGATTTCTGTGAACCAGTTGAGCCGCTTTCGCCTCACGTTCTGCAACGATATCGGAAATATCCGAACAGACGAGATAGAGGAAAGTCCTTCCACCTGTAGCCTCGGATATCAACGTCAACAGTGCGGGGACATCGACCCCATCGGTTCGGCGAAGCAGCCATTCGAGCCGGTGGAAGCCTTTTGCAACCGCCGCGGCCATTGCGACCTTGGTTTTGTCCGACGAGTTCTGTCCGTCTGGCTGCGTAGGGGGAGAAATGCCGCCGGCCGGACGCCCAATCAGCACCGAACTGTCCTCGTATCCGAGCAGGCGTGCCGCTGATTTATTGCAGTCGATGTACATTCCGTTCTCGATCACGAGGATCGCGTCCGGCGTATCTTCGAAATAGTTCTGTCGGATCTTTTGCATCCGGCGGTTCTTCGCCTCGGAAAAACCGAACATATCCGCATCCTCTCATGGTGGGTCCGTCATTTCATCAGCTCAACACATCGATTTTCGTCTGTCGTCGCAAGCCGAACAGAAAAGGGCTGGCGACTTTGCTTGCCGGGAGAGACTCTTGAAGGACATTGCGTCCCCGCTTTCCAATCAGAGAGCACCTTCCCCGACTGGCTCAACTGATGTGACGGTTCGCAACGTGCGTGCGCGAACCGAACTGCATCAGTTTTTAGTTAATTGTTAACTAATGTAATGTGGTATTCGAGCGCGTTTTGCTTAGAATACGCCCATATCGAACAGTTTTCCAAGATAATCCCGCATAGTCATAATACAAGATTGCTGAAACACAGTACAATTTCTGGGATTATTCGCCGTCCTATCTACCGAAAACACCCATCGCCTGATGGCGGGATCGCTCTTCCTGCGGCGCGTCGGCCAGGAATGTTGACCGGCCGGACACGGTCCCGCACCACCTACGCCAGCTACCGGCTGGATCACTGATCCTTGCGGAGGCCGCCGACAGACACGCCTGGCGCCTGAAACCAACTGCGGCTTGGCAGGCTTTGGGACCGAATCACGGATCGGGAACAGCGGCTTCGGGCCACGTCCTGCCGTCTGGACCTCATCGCCGACCATCTGTCGACGCTCGCCGGGCCTCCCCCTGCTGCCCACTTCCCGCCGCCCTGATCGGCCCAGGTCCAATTGCCGCCGCTTCCCCCCTCGCCTCCGTCAAAATCATGCGCTATCGATCAGTCGCGCCACCTGACAGGCGTGTTGAAAGAAGGCGGGATTTGCGACATGGCGGCAAGTTGCACCGAAGGCATCGATACGGGGTTTGTCGCGCTTGGGTACGCCAAGGTGGCACTCCTGGGCGTGTTCCAGGGCATCACGGAACTCCTGCCGATCTCTTCCACCGCGCATATGCGCATCGTTCCCGCGTTTCTCGGCTGGCCGGATCCGGGCTCCGCCTTTTCCGCCGCCATGCAGATGGCCGCGCTCGCCGCCGTCATCTCGTATTTCTGGGCCGACGTCGCCGAACTGACCGGCGGCACGCTGATGGCGATTCTCCGGGGCGACGGGCGCTCGCCCTATCTGAAATTCACCGTCGGCATCATCCTCGGCTCGATCCCGATCGTCATCGGCGGCGTGCTGCTGGCGAAGCGGCTGAACACCTGCGATTCGCCGTTGCGCTCTCTCTGGGTGATCGGCGCCGCCTGCCTCGTCATGGCGATTCTCCTCGCCGTCGCCGAGATCTTCGCCCGCCACGAACGCGATATCACCGAGGTCCGCCTGCGCGACGCGTTCTACATCGGCCTGGCCCAACTCGGCGCGCTGATCCCGGGCGTATCGCGCTCCGGTTCGACTTTGACCGCCGCGCTGTGGCTTGGCTTTCAGCGCGACGAGGCGGCGCGCTACTCCTTCCTCCTTGGCATTCCGGCCATCGTCGGCGCCGGCGGCAAGGAGATGTGGGAGCTCTATAAGGCGGGCATTTCGGCCGAAGCCTGGCAGATTCTGGGTGTCGGCCTGTTCACGGCGTCGGCTTCGGCCTTCATCGCCATCTGGGCACTGATGCGCGTACTCGAACGCTTCTCCGCCTGGCCCTTCGTCATCTATCGCGGCGCCATGGGCGCTTATCTGCTCTACGCAGCCTATTACGGACTGATGAGCTGAATAACCCGCGCGGGGGTCATGCGCCCCGCGCCACGATGGCGCAGATGTCGGCCAGAAAGCGCAGTTCCACCGCATTGGTCGCCAGCCGCTGATAGGCTGGCACCTTCGCTTGCCAGTCCGCCGGATCATCGAGGTGCTCGGCCACGATGGTTTCGATCAATGCGTCGCGCAGGATGGAGCGCTGCCGCTCCCAATTGGCGACTGAACGGGCGATGCGCGTCTCGCGGAATTCGATAAGCGCGGCTTCGAGCTGGGCCCGATCAAGCCGGTTCCCCACCGGCGCCACGGACTGAGCCGCCGCCTGATAGACCTGTGGTGGCTCGGCAAAGCCGTCGGCGGCGTCGCCCTCGCCTGCCAACTCGACCTCGGCTGCCAGCTCGGCGGCCGCCGCGCCCGACTGTTGCCACCCCGGCCAAATCTCTGCGGCGTCCGGCTCCGCCCCCTCCTCGGCCGCTTCGCCCGTCTCCGGCCGAACCGGCGCTCCGTCGACCAGATCAGCCTCGCCCACCGCAACGATTGCCGCGATGCCCGCAGCAGGCTCGTCCGCGCTGGCTGCAGCACCATCGACCGGGCCAGCGTCTTCGCCGCCCCCCTCGCCGGGGCGCACTTCCGCAGCATCGAACAACGACAATTGCCGTTCAGAGGCAATCACTTCAGCCGGGCTATTGGCAAGCTCGTTCAACGGGTCGCCCGGCAGTGGCAGATCGAGCCGCAGCAGGTAGCCGGTGCCGATCCGATCGGGCAGCACGCGCATCAGGTTGAGCCGGCGCACCAGCCGTCGCGTCTCCTCGTCCGGGTCGGCGAACCAATCGGTCGACCACACGCGCAAGATCTGCCAGCCGAGCCCCTTCAACACTTCCTCGCGCAGGCGGTCGCGATCGCGCGCCGAACGGGCGGAGTGGTAGCGCGCGCCATCGCATTCGATGCCGGCCAGGAACGACTCCGGCCGGTCGGGATGCCGCACGCCAAGATCGAGCCGATAGCCGGCGACGCCGACCTGGGTCTCGACCTGGAATCCGGCCGCGCCCAGCCGCGCCGCCACCTCGCGCTCGAAATCGCTGTCGGGTTCGCCGCCGAAGCTGTCGGCCGCCAGCCGGCCGCGCTCTTCCACATAGGCGAGGTAGCGCTTCAACACGTGCACGCCGGCAGCGCTCGATTCGCTCGGGTGCACGTCCGCCGAGCCGAAGGAAGCGAACAGGCCGATGCGCTGGCGGGCTCGGGTGAACAGAACATTCAGGCGGCGATGGCCGTGCCGGCCGGCGATCGGGCCGAAGCGCTGCGCCACCACTTTCGTCCCCTCGGCCGGGCCGTAGGTCAGCGACACGAAAATATAGTCGCGCTCGTCGCCCTGCACGTTCTCCAGGTTTTTCACGAACAACGGCTCGCCCTGCGCCGCCAGACGCGCCCGGTAGCGATCGGTGAGCGGGTCGGCGTGCATCAGCCGGCGCAATTCCTCGGCGATCAGGTCGCGCTGGTCGCGGTTGACTGCGACGATGCCGAGCGAAGGCAGTGCCGCATCGTCCAGTTCGGCGGCATGGCGCATGAAGGCAACCGCCTCCTCCGCCACTCGTGCCGCTTCCGCGACGTTGCGGCCGGCCTTGTAGGCGCCGTCGACGCGGACGAGGTCGATGGAAAAGGCGCCGGGCCGCGCATTGGGGAAGGTGACGAGCTTGTCCTCGTAGAATTCCCGGTTTGAGAAGGCGATCAGGCTTTCGCAGCGACTGCGGTAGTGCCACTTCAGCCGCCTGAGCGTGCCGAACGATCGGGCGCAGACTTCGAGGATCGATTCGCCCGCAAGGTCGTCGTCCTCGCTCTCGTCGTCGACCACCGCCATGCGGGCAAAAAAATCGGTCGGCGGCAGCTGCTTGGGATCGCCGACAACCACAACCTGGGTCGCCCGCAACAGCCCGCCGAGCGCATCCTCGGGGCGCATCTGCGAGGCCTCGTCGATGACCACCAGATCGAATTCGGGCCCGTCCGGCGCAACGAACTTGGCGAGCGACAGGGGCGACATCATGAAGCACGGCGTCAGCGCCTGAATCGCCCGCCCGGCCCGCTGCATCAGCGCCCGGATGGGCAGATGCCGCCCGGCCTTGGCGAATTCGTGGCGCAACAGCGCCGTCTCCGTCCAGCCGGATTTCGGCCCGAGATTGTTGCCGGAGGGCGGCCGCGCCTGCATCAGCCGCGCCTTGAGTTTTGCCCGGTCGATCAGGATCTTCGCCCGGTCGTGCTCGGCGAAGATCTGCCGGCGGGCTTCGAGCGCCATTCCGGCCGAGGCCAGTGATGGCTTCGCCCGGCGGGCGAGGTCGGCGCGGCGCTCGGCCAGAAGCGTCTCAAAGATCGGCCCGAGCCGGTCTGGCGCGATCGCCTGCCGCTCCGCCACGTCGACGAAGGCTCCGAGCCCCCATTCGGCAAGGTCGAGCTTCAGCCGTCTGAGCGCCAGGAAATCGCCGAGCTGGCCGTGATGGGCGATGAGGTCGTCGACACGGGCGAGAGCTTCCGCCGGCGCCGCACGCGCCAACCCGGCCATGCCGTCCCCGGCTTCGCCGCCGGGCGCCAGATTGAAGGCACCGAATTCAGCCTCCGACGCCGCGGCCGCCTCCCGCAATCGCGGCATCGCCTCGGCCGTGACCGCGGACAACCGGGAGAGAAGCGCCCTGAGTTCGCCAGCCCGCCGCCCGGCGAGATTGATCTTGGCCGCAACTGCCAAGTCGCTTGCCGCCAGCTGGCGCAGATAGGCGACTGAGGCGAGAGCCGCTTCCGGCGGACGGCCATCGAGAATGCCGGCGATCTCCTCCACGTGCGGCAGACGCCCGGCCTCGGCCAACGCCGCCGCGAGCCCTTCGCGGGCACGGTGCACGTCGGCGATCGTCTTCAGCGGCACGCCGTAACGGGCAAGTTCGGCGTCCTCGGCCATCTCGAGGATCGCCGCGCCAGCCCGGATTTCCGCCCTGATGAGCGGCACGGCCTGACCGAGCGGCAGGCTGTCGAGCCGCGCCCGGACGGATGCATCGACGGCGAGGAACCGGTCTGCCGCCGGCGCCATCTCGGCCAAACGGCCGATGCCGCTCGGCCCGCTCGACAGCGTCGCTGCCGCCACGGTCTCTCCGTGGGCAAAAGCCTTCAGCCCGGCAAGGAAGGCCCGACGCAAGCTGGCAGCTGCCGTGATCTCGGCGAAGGGCGTCGCGATCCCCGCCCATGCCGG
>JARLIT010000118.1 GCA_031291575.1 Ancalomicrobiaceae bacterium | reverse complement strand
GGGTCACACGGTCGTCGGCTACGACGCGATGACCGACTACTACGATCGCCGGCTGAAGGACGCGCGGCACGCCATCCTGGCCCGCTCCAACCGGTTCTCGGCCGTGGTCGCCCGGCTGGAGGACGCCGATCGGCTCGGCGAGGCGGCCGCGGCGGCCGAGCCCGACGTCATCGTGCATCTGGCGGCACAGGCGGGCGTGCGCTACTCGATCGAGCACCCTGAGGCCTATGTCGATGCCAACCTCGTGGGCTCCTTCAATCTTCTCGAAGCCGCCCGGCGGCTGAAGCCGCGGCATCTTCTGCTCGCCTCCACCAGCTCGGTCTACGGCGGCAACGCGGCGATGCCGTTTGCCGAAGCCGACAAGGCGGATCTGCCGCTCACGCTCTACGCCGCGACGAAAAAGGCGATGGAGGCGATGGCGCACAGCCACGCGCACCTATTCGGCATGCCGACGACCTGTTTCCGCTTCTTCACCGTCTACGGTCCGTGGGGACGGCCGGACATGGCGCTGTACAAGTTCGTCGAGGCGATCCTGGCCGATCGGCCGATCGATCTCTACGGCGAAGGGCGGATGCGGCGCGATTTCACCTTCATCGACGATCTCGTCGAAGCGATCGTGCGGCTGATCGATCTGGCGCCGGTGATGGGAGCGCCGATCGGGGGTGCGTCGGTCGCGGCCGGGGGCGTGGCGGATTCGCTCTCCCCCGTGGCGCCGTACCGTGTCGTCAATATCGCCGGGGGGGCACCGGTCGGGCTTCTCGACTTCGTCGAGGCGATCGAGGCGGCGCTGGGCAGGCGCGCAGTGCGCCATCTCCTGCCGATGCAGCCGGGCGACGTGCGCGAAACTTTCGCCGATCACCGCTTGCTGCAGGCGCTCACCGGCTACCGGCCGGCAACGCCGGTCACCGAGGGGGTGAAGGCCTTCGTCGAGTGGTTCCTGGAGTATCGTCGGACGACGGCCGGGTGACTGCGACCGCCGCGAGACGGGCTTACGGCGTCGGGGTGTTGCGGGCGAGCAGTCCGCGGTCCTTCAGCGTCGTCCACAGTTCGGCTGGAATCTTCGCCTGGAACCAGCCGACGTTCTGGGCGACCGCCTTCTGCCGGCTCATGCCGACGAGAGCCGCTTTCACCGCCGGATGGCCGAAGCCGAAATGGATGGCGGCGGCCGGCATCTCGACGCCGAATTCGTCGCAGACTGCCTTGATGGCTCGGGCCCGCTCGATGATTTCGGCCGGCGCCGCGCCGTAGTCGTAACTGCCGCCTGCTTCCGGCGGCTTCACCAGGATGCCGGAGTTGAACACGCCGACATTGACGACGCCGACGCCGCGCCGTTGCGCCTCGGGGAGGAGGTCGTCGAGCGCGGGCTGTTCGAGCAGCGTGTAGCGGCCGGCGAGCATGACGAGATCGACGTCGCAGCGGCGGATGAAATCGGCGGCCACGTCGGCCTCGTTGAGGCCGATGCCGATCGCCTTGACCACACCGGCGCGGCGGAGGTCGTCGAGCGCCCTGAAGCCGGAATTGACCGCATCGTGGTAGTACCGATCGAAATCGCCCTTGAGGTTCCGCCGGTCGAGGTCGTGGATGTAGACGATGTCGATCGCCGAGACGCCGAGCCGGTTGTACGACTGCTCGAGCGAGCGCATGAAGCCGCCGTAGGTGTAATCGAGCACCGGTACCAGCGGCTGCGGCCGGATCCAACCGGCGCGGTCGGGCGTCTGGCCGGGCAGCGGCGGCACGAAATAGCGACCGACCTTGGTCGACAGAATGAACTGGTCGCGCGGCTTATTGCGCAGGAACCGCCCGAGCCGGAGTTCCGACAGGCCGAAGCCGTAGAGCGGCGAGGTATCGTAGTAGCGGAAGCCGAGGCTCCAGGCCTCTTCCAGGATCGACTGCGCCACGTCGTCGGGAACGTCCCAGGTGAGCGTGCCGAGCCCGGAGGCGCCGAAGCCGAAACGCTCGCTGAGCGGCTTGGCCGAGAGCGTCTGCGAGATTGGCAATGCAGTTGTCATGTCCGTCTCTCCCATCGGGCCCCTGCGTGGCGAGCTCTTCCTGGTTCTTCAGTCTTTTCCGAACGTCGCCGTGATGGCGGTGCTCACAAGCCCGCTACGTATCTCGGCTTTTGCCGCCTCGTCAACCGGCGAGGGGCGGGACGAACCAGCGCCGTTCGGGCCTTCGCTGGTGCCGGACCAGCCTCGGTCCGACGTCTCGGCATATCGAGTAATTCATTGATATGTCGACTAAATGCCTTTCGCAGTCGGCGGCTGTCGGTTCCCATCGGCGCCCAACGTGGTGGTTGGGTGAACGGGACCCGCCTGCGCGCGGCGCGCATAGAGGGCCGATCGCCGGCGAAGCGCAAGTTCGGTCGAGTACCGGCCTCGCGATGGCGACGGGAGGCCAGACCGGCACGCGGCGAATGCTGCCAGTCCCGGGGTCTGTCGCGGCGGCGATCGGAGTTGAGCCTGTTTCGGCCCATATTCGGGAAACTGGCGGACAGGAGTGTATAGAAAATGCGTAGGAATGCGATGAAGTGACACGATTTGAGAATCGGCGTTGACGACCCGGATGGCACTTCGTAGATTTGAAGCATGTTGAGGGAAGAGCGGCATAACCGGATTCTCAAGTCCGTCGAGGGGCGCGACGCAGTGGCCTACGAGGCGCTCATCGGCCTCGTCGGGGCATCGAACGCGACGCTCAGGCGCGATGTCGACCAGTTGTGCGAAGCCGGGCTTTTGCGGAAAGTGCGCGGTGGTATCGCGCCGGTCACGTCGGCGACGGTCAAGCCTTTGGCTTCCTACTATTTTCTCGATCAGCGGCTGAAGTACATGGAGGCCAAGGACGCCATCGCGCGCGCCGCCCAGCGCCTCGTCGCGCCGCAGGACAGCCTCATCCTGTTCGGCGGCACCACGGTTGCCCGCTTCGCCGAGTATCTGCCGGCAACCGGCATCACCGTGCTGACCGATTCTCTCCCCGTCGCCAATCACTTGGCGATGCGAACTCAGAACCGGGTGTTTCTGACCGGCGGTGAGGTCTTCACCCAGCAGGGCATCGTGTTGTCCCCCTTCGACGAGGGACCGGTCTATCATTTCGCCGCCAGTACGTTCTTCCTCGGCTGCCATGCGGTGACGCGCGCAGGCATCATGGAGGACGATCCACTGCCGCTTCGGGCCGCGCGCGTGCTTCGGGCGCAGGCACAACGGGTGGTGGTGCTGGCCGATTCGTCGAAATTGTCCGAGAGCCGCAGTCTCGTGGTATTTCCGCTGAAGGAGATCGACATCTTCGTCACCGACGACGGGATCTCGGACAAGGCGCACGGCATGCTCGTCGATGCCGGCGTCAAGGTGATCGTGGCGGAGCGCCGCGGCGCGGATGCCTTCGAGGAGGGCGGGATCCTCCCGGGGGCGCGATCTGCGTCGCCGGATGGGGTTCCGCGCGAGCAGACAATCGGGCCGGAGCGGTCCGACTGAGGGGGGCGTCGCAGGCGCAATCGAGCCGCAAGGCGCGATGGAACCGACGATTGGAGGGCGTCCGTAAGACGCTCGGTACACGAGAGAAAACAGGGCCGCGGCTGTTCGCATGCCGTCGGCCCAAGGGTAAGGGCAGAATGAAGCATCTGGCGATCCGCGAGGACATTATCGCAACCTGCAAGCGCATGAACGCGAGCGGGCTCAACATCGGTTCGGCTGGCAACTTGAGTGTGCGCATCGCCGGCGGACTCCTGATCACACCGTCCGGCATCGCCTACGACACGATGCGGCCGGAGCAGATCGTCGAGATGGACGACGAGGGCCGTTACTACGGCGATTTCGTTCCCTCGTCGGAATGGCGGTTCCACTACGACATCCTGAAGGCCCGGCCGGACGTCAACGTCGTCCTGCACAGCCATGCCACCAATTGCTCCATCCTGGCCTGCTGCCGGCTCGACATCCCGGCGATCCACTACATGGTCGGCGTGTCCGGCGGCAACATCATCAAGTGCTCGGACTACGCGCCTTTCGGCACCAAAGCGCTGTCGGTCGCTGCTCTGGCCGCGCTCGAGGATCGCATGGCTTGCCTCCTCGGCAATCACGGCGTCATCGCGCTCGGCAAGTCCACCGCCGCCGCATTCAATGTGTTGCAGGAAGTGGATAATCTGGCGCGCCTGTACATCGGCACGCTGCAGATCGGCAAGAGCGTCATTCTGAGCGAAGCCGACATGAATGTCGTGCTGCAGCGCTTCAAGACCTACGGCAAGCAATTGAAGGATATCGATCCGAACCTGACCGAACGGGTCGAGCCGCCGGTGCACGGCGGAGCGAGCCGCGGCTGATCGCCGGGCGGACAGTCAACTGAGCGGCGCAAGCGGGGACGGGCCGCCCGCCGCGAACTCGAATGGATGCACGGACTGACGGCGTTGGTGGCGCCGTTGGTCCGATCGAAGGCCCCAAGAAAAACTTGTCGACCGCGAAAAGGTTCGACGAGGGAGAAACACAATGAACAGCGTATTCCAAAACTTGCCCAAAGTCGGCATCCGCCCGGCGATCGACGGCCGGCGCAACGGTGTGCGTGAAAGCCTGGAAGACCAGACGATGGGCATGGCCGTCGCGGTCGCAGAGCTCATCTCGGCGACGCTCAAGCATCCGAACGGCGAGCCGGTCGAATGCGTGATCGCCGATACGACGATCGGCGGCGTCAAGGAAGCCGCAGCCTGCGCCGAGAAGTTCGCGCGCCAGAATGTCGGCGTTTCGCTGACCGTCACGCCATGCTGGTGCTACGGCTCGGAAACGATGGACATGGATCCTCTGACACCGAAGGCGGTGTGGGGCTTCAACGGCACCGAGCGCCCTGGCGCGGTCTATCTCGCCGCCGTTCTGGCCGCCCACACGCAGAAGGGCCTGCCGGCCTTCGGCATCTACGGCTCCGAGGTCAAGGATTCCACCGACCGTTCGATCCCCGACGACGTCAAGGACAAGATCCTTCGCTTCGTCCGGGCAGGCGTCGCCGCCGCCACCATGCGCGGCCGCTCGTATCTGTCGATGGGGGCGGTGTCGATGGGCATCGCCGGATCCATCGTCGATGCCGGCTTCTTCCAGCGCTATCTCGGCATGCGCAACGAATACATCGACATGAGCGAGTTCCAGCGCCGACTGCAACTGGCCATCTTCGATCCGATCGAATACGAAAAGGCGCTCGCCTGGACGCTTCGGAATTGCAAGGAAGGCCTCGACGTCAACGTCGGCAGCCCGGCCGATGCCGCCCGCAAGCGCTACGAGTGGGAAACGTCGGTCAAGATGTGTCTCATCGCGCGCGACCTGATGATCGGCAATCCGCGCCTGGCCGAACTCGGCTTCGTCGAGGAGTCCTGCGGCCATCACGCCATTGCGGCCGGCTTCCAGGGCCAGCGGCAATGGACCGACTTCATGCCCAACGGCGATTTCATGGAAACGATGCTGAACACGTCGTTCGACTGGAACGGGCCGCGGCAGCCGCTGGTGCTGGCCACCGAGAACGACTGCCTCAACGGAGTCGGCATGCTGCTCGGCAATCTCTTGACGGCTCGCGCGCAGATCTTCTCGGACGTGCGCACCTACTGGAGCGCCGATGCGATCGAGCGGGTGAGCGGCTGGAAGCCCACCGGCAATGCCATCAATGGATTGATCCACCTCATCAATTCCGGCGCTACCTGCCTCGACGGCACCGGCGAGATGGTGGTCGACGGCAAGCCCGGGATCAAACCGTTCTGGGAGGTGACCGAGGCGGACCAGGCGAAGTGTCTGGAAGCCACGCGCTTCTGCCAGGGCGACCACGGCTACTTCCGCGGCGGCGGCTGGTCGTCCGACTTCGCCACCAAGGGCGGCATGCCGGTGACGATGACGCGGCTCAGCTTAGTCGCCGGGTTAGGCCCGGTCATCCAGATCGCCGAGGGCGAGACGGTATCGCTGCCCGACGCCGTGCACGACATCCTGGACCAGCGGACCAGCCCGACTTGGCCGACCACGTGGTTCGCGCCGCGTCTGACCGGCGAAGGCCCGTTCAAGTCGGTCTACAAGGTGATGTCGGCCTGGGGCGCCAACCATGGCGCCATCTCCTACGGCCATATCGGTGCCGACCTGATCACGCTCGCCGCGATGCTGCGCATCCCCGTCGCCATGCACAACGTGGCCGACGAGGCAGTGTTCCGGCCGAGTGCGTGGAACCTGTTCGGCATGGATCCGGAAGGGGCCGACTATCGCGCCTGTTCGACCTTCGGGCCGGTATACGGCTGAACCTCCGGCCGGAGTCTCGCGCGCATTGACGGCGGGCAGCCCGCCGGTTCCCTCCGATCGACCGATCAAAGCCCAGCGGGCACACCGGCCGAACGCCGGGCGCTCTCAGAAGGAAACGACCATGCTGCGTGGCATCTCCCCCCTCCTGTCGCCGGATCTCATCGCCGTGCTGGCCCGCATGGGCCATGGCGACGAGATCGTGCTGGCGGACGCCCATTTCCCCGGCGAGACCTTCAACGGTCGCGTCATCCGGGCGGATGGCATCCGCATCGCCAGCCTGCTCGACGCCATCCTGCCGCTGTGGATGCTCGACCAATACGTGCCGGACCCGGTGATCATGATGGCTCCGGTCGAGGGCGACAGCCTCGACATGGAGCTCGTCGAAAGCTACCGCGCCTTCATCGATTATCACCATCCCGGCACGCCGCCGATCGCCTATCTGCCGCGGTTCGATTTCTACGATCGCACCCGCAGCGCCTTTGCCGTCGTCATGACCGGCGAGACGGCCAAATACGGCAACATCATCCTGAAGAAAGGCGTGCTCCCGGTCGGCTGATTGCCGACCGGTCCGTCTGAGGTACATCCCACCGGTTGCGTGGGCAATGAGGTCCACATGGACAAGACCATCGGTGCGAGAGCGGCGCGCGTTGCCGCCGTCGACATGGGTTCGAGTACAGGCCGCGTCATGGTGGCCGACTTGCAGGACGGGCACATCACGCTTGAAGAAGCGCACCGCTTCGAGACACCGCAGTTCAGGGACGCGGCGACCGGCTATGATGTCTGGGACGCCGATGCCATCGTCGGCCACATCCGCGACGGACTGGAGCAGATGGATGCGATCGCGCCAATCGATTCGGTCGGCTGCGAGACCTGGGGCGTCGACTACGTGCTCCTCGATGCGGAGGGACGGCGGGTCGGTCCGGCGGTCACCTATCGCGACCACCGCACCGACGGGATGATCGAGGCGGTCACGGCGCGGATGGACCGCGCCGAGATCTACCGGCGCTCGGGCATCCACTTCCACCTCTACAACACGCTCTATCAGCTTGCCGCGACGGCGAAACACCATCCCGAGTGGCTCGAGGCGGCGCGTCACCTGCTGTTCACGCCGGACTATCTGCACTACGCGCTCTCGGGCGTCATCTCCAACGAATACACGATCGCCACGACGTCGCAGATGCTGTCGATCGAGACGCGCGACTGGGATCCGGAATTGATGAAGCTTGCCGGCCTTCCCCGGCAGCTGATGCTGAAGCCGGTCGAGCCGGGAACCATCCTCGGCGAGGCGCGGCTGAAATCCGGTCGCTCGATCAAGGTGATCGCGCCGGGCGGGCACGACACGGCCTCGGCCGTCGCCGCTGCCCCGCTCGACGGACCGGACGAGGCCTACCTCAGCTCCGGCACCTGGTCGCTGATGGGGATCGAGAGCGAGCATCCCTTCACCGGACCGGAGGCGCTCGCCTTCAACATCGGCAACGAGGGCGGCGTCTGCGGCCGCTACACGGTGTTGAAGAACATCATGGGCCTCTGGCTGATCCAGCGGGCCAGGAAGGAATTGGGTTCGCCGGATTTTGCCAGTCTCGTGGCCGCCGCCGAAGCGGCACCGGCCTGGGCCTCGCTGATCGATCCGGACGACCAGCGCTTTCTCAATCCGCCCAATATGATCGAGACGATCAAGGAGTACGCGCGCACCCACGGCGAAGTGGTGCCCGAGGGGCCCGGGGCCATCGCCCGCTGCGTGTTTGATAGCTTGGCGCTCGAGTACGCCCGGGTGAAGGGTGAACTGGAGACCTTGCGCGGCCGGCCGATCACGCGTGTTCGCATCATCGGCGGCGGCTCGAAGAATGCGCTGTTGAACCAACTCACCGCGGACGCCTGTGGCGTGACCGTCAGCGCCGGTCCGGTCGAGACGTCGTCACTCGGCAATGCTTGCCTGCAGATGATGGCGCTCGGGGCGATTTCGTCGCTGGCCGAGGCTCGCGCCATCGTTCGTAAATCCTTCTCGGTCAAGGATATAGTGCCGCGCGAAGCGGTGCCTGAGGCCGTGCGCGAGCGATTCCGCGCCTTGAGCGCGAGCGACAAACCCCATTGAGCCGGTGAGCCGCGGGCCCCGGTTCAGCCCGGACCCGTGACGGCCGACTCCAAACCCCATACCCGCCGAGATGTCCGCCGGGACGGGATCAGGAGACCGCAACATGACTTTTCGCCTCTGCTTTCCGAAAATCAACCTGTCCGGCGCAGGCGCGCTTGCCGACGTGCCGGTCGAGATCGAATCCCGCGGCTTCAAGAAGCCGCTGATCATCACCGACAGCGTGCTGGCGAAGCTCGGCGTGTTCCAGCCCCTCATCGCCGGGCTCGCCGAGCGCGGCATCACCGCATCGGTCTATTCCGGAGTCGTGCCCAACCCGACGGTAAAACAGGTCGATGAAGCCTATGCCCAGTTCAAGGCGGACGGCTGCGACTGCATCATCGCGGTCGGCGGCGGCAGCCCGATCGATACCGCCAAGGCGGTGAGGATCCTCTCGGCCAACCCCGGCCCGATCACGCTCTATAACGGCGTCGGCCATGTCGCCAAGTCCGGCGCCTTCCTCGTCGCCGTCAATACGACCGCCGGCACCGCCGCCGAGGTCACCTCAAACGCCGTCATCACCGATCCGGTCAATCATGTAAAGATGGTGATCATCGACGCCAACATCATCCCGGACATCTCCGTCAACGACGCTGCCATGATGACGAAGATCCCGGCGGCGACGACGGCGGCGACCGGCATGGACGCGCTGACCCACGCCATCGAGGCCTATGTGGCGAAGGGCGCGCATGTGCTGACGGACTTCTCAGCCCTGGAAGCTATCCGCATCATCAGTGCGTATCTGCCGCGCGCCGTTGCCGACGGCAGCGACCTCGAAGCGCGCGAGATGATGGCCTACGGCCAGTTCATCGCCGGGCTCGCCTTCAATTCGGCCGGCCTTGGTTACGTACATGCCATGGCGCATCAGCCCGGCGCGGTGAAGGACCTGCCGCACGGCGTATGCAATGCCATTCTTCTGCCGATCGTGGAAGAGTTCAACCGTCCTTTCGCGGTCAAGCGCTTTGCCGCCATCGCCAAGGCGATGGGGGTCGACACCAAGGGCATGGACGACGAGACCGCGTCGAAGGCGGCTATCCAGGCGATCAAGGACCTGTCCAAGACGGTCGGCATCCCCTCCGGCTTCGCCACCCTCGGCGTCACCGAGGCCGATCTGCCGACCTTCGTGAAGAAGGCGCAGCAGGATCCGTGCGCGCCCGGCAATCCGGCGCCGATGACCGACGCCCAGGTGCTCGATCTCTTCCGCAAGGCGCTGTGACCTGACTCGCATTACGGACATTCGCTGATATCCTCGTCTCTGACGGCAAGTCGGAGACGAGGACGGCGATGGCGCGCGACAGGGGGCTCGAGCAGCTGGTATGGGACCACTTGAGCGAAGAACCCGGCGTTTCCGACAAGGCGATGTTCGGCGGTCTCGCCTGGATGCATCACGGCAATCTCCTGTGCGGCGCGCGGACCGACGGGCTTCTCGCCCGGTTGGGGGCCGGCAACGACGGTTGGGCCCTGGCGGTTCCCGGCATCGAGCGGATGCTGTCGGGAGGGCGGCCGATGGCGGGCTGGGTGCGCGCCTCGGTCGAGATCTGCGATGAAGATCTGATCGTCCAGCTGCTCGACGCCAGCCTTGCCTTTGTCCGCACACTACCGGCGAAGTGATTGGGCCGGCGGAGTGATGGGTCGTCGACGTGATCTGGCCGGTCCTGCGAACCTTGGCTGCGCCCCGGCGTGCGGCACGGAAGCGTACTGCGCTCCGGTCAGATGCCGTTGTAGCGGCCGGGCAGATGGTTCATGGCGATGACGAGGTTGAGGGCGACGGCGCCGAGGACCGACAGCGCCACCGCCGATGGGCTCATGATCAGAAGCGCCGCGGCGACGATGACGACATCGACGCCCATCTGGAATTTGCCGGCCGACAGGCCCAGCCGGTTCTGCAGATAGACCGCGAGAATGCCGACGCCGCCGAGGCTCGCTTTGTGGCGGATCAGAATGAGCAGCCCGACCCCGACCAGGAGGCCGCCGACGATGGCCGCGTAGACGGGCTGCAGTTCGCCGATCTTGATGAAATACGGCGCATAGGCGGCTTCGCCCGACAGGATGGCGACGGCGACGAAGGTCTTGATGGTGAAGCGCCAGCCGAGCGTCTTCACCGCGAAGGCGTAGAACGGCAGGTTGACCGCGAACACGACGGCGCCGAGGTTCCAGCCGGTCTTGTAATAGACGAGGAAGGCGAGGCCGGCGGTGCCACCGGTGGCGAGCGCATCGGTCTTCAACACGATGACGCCGAGGGCGGCAATCGTCGCCCCGATGACGATCGCCATGACGTCTTCGACGAGGCTGTGCGGCTTCAGCGGGATCTCTGCGGTCGACATGGGCTGGTCCGGCAATGAGGCAGTCGGGGTGCAAATGCGCCCTCCGCGTCATTGCGAGCGGAGCGAAGCAATCCAGAAAGCCTCGGGGAAAAGTCTGGATTGCTTCGCTCCGCTCGCAATGACGGATGGAAAGATCGAATAGCCGATTTCGCGCCGATCCGCATGCCCAGTCGGCAGGCAGAAAGGCGACCTCTCAGGCAGCACGCGCCGCGGTCGGCGCTGGTTGCTGGGGCGGCAGATGCTCGGCCCAGGTGACGAGCGCCTGATGTCCGGCCGGGGTGAGGCCGTAAAGGCCGCGCTCGATGCGCTCGAACCAGTTGTAAACGTTGTGTTGCAGGATCTTGGCCGCATCGGGTGCAAGCGGCTTCAGGTCGCGCGGCCGGGCGGGCGCTGCGGCCATGCGTGCGGCGATCCCGAGCGCCTGTTGGCGATAGGCGGTCATCTGCGGGCGGCGAGTGGTTCCGCCGGGCACCGGATCGCCGAGGCG